>NZ_PNDY01000013.1:0-295852 GCF_005886645.1 Pseudoalteromonas sp. S408
AAAATCAAAGTCATCACTTTCTTCAACTAACGTATCAGTTGGCGTTTCATTAGCTGAATCATCATTTGCTTCATCAATTAAGCTGTCGATATCGTCTAAGTCAAAATCGTCACTTTCTTCAGAAGTTTTATCAGACGTGTCTACTGGTTCGGCACTCGTTTGATCAAGTAAATCATCTATATCAAAATCATCGGTCGCCAGCTCTTCGCTCAATGCTGCCATTTCATCGTTAGATTCTAAACTATCACTTTGTGGCTCTTTTTCTGCTGGTGAATCAAACTCAGGTAAGCTGTCATCTTCGTCAAATAGGCTATCTAAGTCATCATTACTTAAAATATCATCAGTTCCAGACGGTTCTTGGTCTAAATCTAAATCAATGTCGTCTAAGCTATCATCAGCAGTGTCGTCAAACCCTTGCTGCATAAAAATGTCAACTTCATCGTCTTCGTCACTTTCATCGTCAAAAACAATATCGTCACTGAGTAAACTTTCTAACTCATCTTGATCGAGAAGATTGTCAGATTCATCAAGCTCGTCTGTATCATCTTCTAATAAATCATCATCAGAAAGCATATCGTCTTCAAGATGATCGTCTAACTGAACACTCAAATCATCAAGTGGGTCTGGAATAATAGGATCATCAAGTGGGTCTGCTACATCATCATTTGAATACGTTGGCGTTTGCGGTAAAAACTCATCATCTTCTTGAGGCTCTTCTTGGCTATTTGCTTTTTTACGCAAAAACATAACAATACCAAAAATAATCAATAAGCCAGGAATAAACATTAATAGCCCAAGAACTATGGGATTAGATAAAAGCGCAAGCAGGTCAAAATCGCTTTCAGGTTCTACCTCTTTTGCTTTTTGCTGAGCAATTATTTCGTTTTGTTTAAGTATTAATTCTTTTAACTGCAGCTGTATTTCACTGTCTTGACCTAATTGTTGGCGAACATTTTCGAGCTCTTTAGAAATTCCAGTTAGTTGTTTTTTAAGGTTATTATTTTCAACTAAAATCTCTTCAACATTTGTTACTGAACTTTTAAATTGCTGCTGTAACTCAACTAACTTATTAGTTTGGTCTGTTTTGATCTCTTTTATTTCTTGTTGTAATTCTTTTTTGGCGTCGTCTACATCAACTTTACGTGCTTGTGTAACTTGTGTTTGAGCCGTTGTTATTTCAGTCTGTGTGAGTGTTCCGTTTTTTTTCTTTTCCCACAACTCGTCGTCTTGCTCAGAACGCTGCCTAGCAAGTTGAGTGTTCACACGTATAATTTCAGATAAAGTAGGTATTTTTAAGTAAGCCCCACTTCGCATATGATTGAGGTTTTGATCTAAAAATGAGTCGGGGTTTTTGTTATACAAGGCCTGCATAACTTGATAAATACTTACTGAATTATCTGGGCGTACTTTTACAGCTATACGCCAAAGTGTATCGGTAGGTTTAATCGGACCAATAGATCGCCCTTGAGCACCATAGTCAACGCCTTTAGGCCCCTTTAATTGGGTACTATCTTGTGTATATACAGGCGTTACTACTAGTGCAGACGCTAATATTAAAAGTATAGCCAAACCGCGCATGCTGATCCTTTAATGTCTAAATGTTACAAAGCACTCTAAACTAAGTGTGTAAACATTGATTACTCTTGCCTTATCAGCCTAATGACTGACTCACATTTGTTATTACAATCTATTTTTGTTGCAAGCTCTATTCCAATTACAAACTATAAACCACTTAGGGCACAATATCCATTGCAACACATTGAAAAGAAATGCCTTAACAACACATTTTTAATATTAATTTATTGAGTATTATCAGTAACTTTATTAAATATTATAAAAAACGGCAAAAAAGTGGCACTCTATTTAAACAAAAAGCGGCAAACACATAGTGCTTACCGCTTTTAAAGAGTGCTTAACATTTAAAAATGTTACATATAATTTTCTATTAACTCTTCAGCTATTTGAACGCTATTGGTTGCAGCACCTTTACGGGTATTATCACTAACAACCCACATATTTAGGCCATGAGGGTGTGAAATATCAGCGCGCAAACGGCCAACATATACAGTATCGTTACCACTGGCATCGGAAACCGCTGTTGGATAATCACCTTCATCGTCAATTAGCTCAACGCCTGGTGCATCATTTAACAGCTGTTTAACGTGTTCGAAGTCGTATTGCATACGTGTTTCAATATTAATAGATTCAGAATGACCAAAAAACACAGGAACACGCACACACGTTGGGTTTATTGCGATTGTTGTATCACCTAATATTTTGTGCGTTTCGTTTACCATTTTCATTTCTTCGCGGGTATAGCCGTTATCTTCAAAGCTATCTATTTGCGGAATAACATTAAAGGCTATTTGCTTAGGAAATATTTCATTATCCATTGGGCGTGCATTCATCAAGTTAGCTGTTTGCTTTGCTAACTCATCAACAGCTTCTTTCCCAGCCCCTGATACCGCTTGGTAAGTTGATACATTTATTCGATCAATACCATACGCATCGTAAATTGGCTTTAGTGCCAACATCATTTGAATAGTCGAACAATTTGGGTTTGCAATAATATTACGATTTCTAAAGTCGGCAAGACTTGAGGCATTCACTTCTGGGACAACAAGGGGGATTTCAAAATCATTTCTAAAATGCGAGGTATTATCAATAACTATACAACCTGCATCGGCTGCAATTGGGGCATATTTTTCTGAGACGCTCCCACCGGCAGAAAACAATCCAATATGCGCTTGGCTAAAATCAAAGCCTTCAACGTCTTGTACTTCAATTGTCTCACCACGAAACTTAATGTCTTCACCTGCACTGCGGCTGCTCGCAAGCAAAAATAGCTGATCAACCGGAAATTTACGATCTGCTAAAGTTTCGATAATTTGACGTCCTACTAAACCAGTAGCACCAAGTACAGCAACGTTATATTTTTGCGACATATTTTTTCCTCTTTAAACGATATTAAAACACCGTTAAATTAATAATTAGTTGGTTAGTTTAAAACCAAGTTGACCTAAGGCAGCTAACTGCGAGCCATCACCATTAACGGTTAAGGTGCTAAATTCTCTCCTTACAGGATAGTTTTTACGTAAACTATCAAAACCATCCGACTCTAGATGACGAAGTAAAATCCCATCATCCCTTCTTACATCGTAAATTGTGTGCACCAAACGTGCGATGTCTTGCTCTGTAAAACTCTCAGCAATAGCCACTTGCGTTATAGCTGGTACGGGCAAAAAATCAGTTAAAGATTTTGAAGCCTCAACGCCTTTAAGCTCACACAGCTTTTGGTAAAGCATTTGTGTGCCTCTGGCCTTGCCTTCAAGTGTATGGCCTGCAATATGCACACTGGCGTAGCGTACATGTGCAAGTAAGTCTGTTAAAATATTAGGTTCATTTTCCCACACATCAAGCACTAAATCTAAATCAGCCCCTGCTTCCATTAAATCTAGTAAAGCACTATTGTCAATAACATCCCCTCGGCTGGCATTAATTATCGTAGTACCCGGTTTTAAGGCGTTAAGCCTTACTTTATCCATCATGTGAAGTGTTTTATGTGGCCCTTTTTTAACAAGTGGCACATGGAAAGTTACAATATCTGATTGTGCAAGTAGTTCATCTAACTCTACATGCTCATTCAATAACCCTTGTGCATGTTTTAATGGATCGCACAAAAGCAGCTTTACATTTAATGCTTTTAACTTTTTAGCCAAACAACTGCCAATACTCCCGACCCCTACTATGCCAATAGTTTGGCCTGTTAATGGGCGGGCATTTTCTTGGCTTAATGCAAATAAACTACTAATAACGTACTCTGCAACAGCAACAGCATTACACCCTGGAGCACTTGTAAAAGCGATGTTTTTGTCTTGTAAAAGATCTGTATCAATATGATCGATACCAATAGTCGCAGTACCAACAAAGCTTAATTTATTCGCTTTTGCTAATAGCTCACTAGTAACATTGGTAACAGATCGCGTGAGTAATACTTCTACGTCTATCAGTTGGTCAGGTTTTAAGTTACGCCCATCAAACCGCTCAACCTCACCAAAATCTGAAAAGTACTGCTCAACTAAAGGCATGTTTTGATCGGCAAGAATTTTCATCACAGAGTCCATTTGGCAATTTAGGGCGCTATTGTATCGAACAACCAGACCTTTGCACAAACTAAAAAGGCCGAATCAAAAACTGATCCGGCCTTTTTAGCAAAATAAAATATAATGTTTAAATTACATTGTATTTTAACGCAAACTTCAGTTTATAACTCAAAATCTTTTTTGAATTTTAAACCAAATTCGCTGCGGTCATTACTTCTCATAACACCAACAAACCCTGATTGCTGTAAACGACCTACATCGTATACTTCATTCAGTACGTTTTCGCCATAAAGTGTTACTTCCATATCGCCATATGCGTTAGTGTAAGAAATATTAAAGCCAACTAGCTCACGCGAATCAATCGTTTCACTCTGGCTATAAACTGACTGACCTTGCATTTCACTACGGTATGAATAATTAGCATTTAGTGCAACCGTTGCACCACTGTCTAAATCCATAAAGTATGATGGGGCAACCATTACAGTCCAACGAGGTGTTAATGCCGGTGAATCACCTTTACCAATACCTTGAACACCCGCATCAACCTCAGTGATCTCTGAATCTAAGTAACCTACCGCACTTCTTATTGTAAAGTCGTCAGTAATTGCAACGGTGGTTTCAAGTTCTATACCTTGCGCTTTTGATTGGCCCGCATTTTCAACAATAGTTACAAAACCACCACCCGCTGTTGGGTCTGAAAACGGAAGTGCTAAATCAGTGTAATCAGTAACAAATACCGCTAGCATCATAGATACGTTTTCGTGTACTTGGCCTTTTAAACCCATTTCGTAGTTTACGGCTTTAGTTTCGTCGAACGACACAAACTGATCAGGTCCACCAAATGGACGTGGTGGGAAGCCACCAGTTTGATAACCTTTTTGAATTTGACCATAAACGTTCATGTTGTTACTGATTTGGTAAGATGCATTAATATCCCACGTCACCGCGTCAAACTCTGCACTTACGTATTTACGTTCAGCAAATGTAGGGAAAATCGCATCGGCATCTTTCTCATCTTTTGAGTATCGAAGACCACCACCAATACTTAAATCATCTGTTAAATCGTAACTTGTATTAAAGTATACAGCGTATGAATTTGTTTCTTGGTTTATTTCAAAGTCACCATAGCCACCAAATGAAGGTGTAACACCATCGTTTAATAAACCATTAGGTGTGTTGAATGGGCTAAATACAAATGGACCAGAACGAGTGAAACCATCTTCATTAAAGAAGTAAAGGCCTGATACAAAGTCCATATTGTCGTAAGTCGCATTTAGTTGGATTTCAAACGAGTACTGGTCTGCACCACCCTCTTCTGGGAACTCAGATAAGTTAAGAGGTGACGCATCATCATCAAGTCCACCTTCGTATTCAGAAGTGCGGTAACTCGAAATAAATTTAGCCGTGTACGTATCATCAATTGCCCAATCAGCAGTAAATGACGTACCCCACCCTGAGTAAGACGTAGATTCAATACCAGCAACAGTAGTGCCTAGATCGTCAGGGTCTGATGGGATCATGTCCTGTGTTAATAGAGGAAAGTCACCATTAAATACATCATTTGCATCAAGCGGCTCAGTTAATTCAATAGTATAAGGCGATTGACCCGACTCGTTATCAACACCGTCAAGTGAAAAAGTAAACGCTAAATCGCTATTGGCCTGCCATTTAAGGGCTACGCGGCCACTAAACTCTTCTTCTTCACCAATTTCTTTTTCTGGATTCGCCAGGTTTACTGCTTCGCCAACGCCGTCACGTGTTTTGTATGACGCACTTGCTGACATACTTAACTCATCATTTAATGAGTTATTAAAGTACACATCGCCTGCAATACGGCCACGGCTACCTAACTTTGCAGACGTTGTTAAAATACCTTCATCGCCCGGCTGTTTTGTAATAACGTTTACTGCGCCACCTAACGTGTTACGGCCATAAAGAGTACCCTGTGGGCCGCGCAGTACTTCTACACGCTCAACATTAGGTAATGATAGGTTAGACCCCATTTGACGGCCTAAGTAAACACCATCAAGGTATACACCCACACCAGGGTCGGTTGTAATAATGTGATCTTGCAAACCAATACCACGGATAAATACCGAAGCATGGGCTGCGTTACCTACACCGTAACGTGTGATGTTTAGATTAGGGACGTATTTACCAATATCTTCAAGGTTACTCATATTGGCTTTATCAATTAAGTTAGCACCAATTGATGTGATAGCGGTTGGAGATTCAAACAAGCTCTCTGTACGTTTACGAGCTGTAACTTCGATTTTTTCAAACGCATCTTGTTTTGCAGTTGTTTTGGTTTCTTCAGCACTTACTGAGGTAGTCAGGGCAGCAACTATTGCTAGGCTTAACTGTGAGAGTTTGCGTAGTTTCAAAATATTCTCCAAAGGATACCGTAAATTGTTTATTATGCATTTACTGGTGCAACCAGTAAATTTTGGGCATAAAAAAAGATGCGTGGTAGCATCTTTCCTCTGGAAGGGCATTATATTACACAATTGTGAATTTATGTATTTATTTTTTGGTAAAAATGCAAATGTTCCTATAAAGGAAAGGTTAACACGTTGCAGCAATACTTACTTTTTACGCTATTACTGCATAAAACCTCACTCTACAAATATATGTTATCAAATTAAATTGGTTGCAACTTTTCTTAATATTTTTACTTAAAATCATAAACCTGCATTAAAAATATCAGGTATCCCTCTTCAAAAACCAATAGTAAAGTATTAATTTAATTAATTTTTACTACTAACTTGCTAAATTGATTAGATATAGCTCTATTTCACTTCTATAATATGCTCGAATCAACATCTAATTAACTAATAGGAAATACATATGAAAAAGCTATCTGTAGCAGTAGCATTATGTGCGGCTTTAGCAACAAACTATGCTAGCGCCGAAGTTCGAATTAATGGCTTTGCATCAATTGTCGGTGGAAAGAGCCTTGATAGCGACAGTACCTTATATGGATATGATGATGACATTTCATTTAAAAACGAAAGCGTCTTTGCATTACAGCTATCAGCTGACCTTATGGAAAAGCTAACGGCAACAGCTCAAATTGTTGCTCGTGGTGAGAATGATTTCGACGCAGAATTTGAATGGGCCTACGTAACTTATGAATTAAGCGACGAGTTACAAATTAGCGCGGGTAAAATGCGTGTACCTTTTTACCGTTACTCAGATTTTATTGATGTAGGTTACGCTTACCGCTGGGTACGCCCGCCTCAATCTGTTTATAGCATTCCTTTTTCTACCTATGAAGGTTTAAGCTTATTGCACAATACACAACTTGGTGATTGGGATTCAACAGTACAAGTCATGTACGGTAGTTTTGATGGTGAAATAGACGCAATCACTGAAAAAACTCAAGCTGAGCTTAATGATTTTGCTGGCATTAACTGGACGCTTGCATACGACTGGTTCAGTGTTCGTGCTGCATATTTGATTGCTGAATCATCATTTGCACTTGACGGAACAGACCCCAGCGGCGCTGCATTAAATGGATTAGAAGCTGCACTTCGCGCAAACAGCTTAAACACGTTAGCTGACGATATTGCAATAAACGAAGATGACAGCAGCTTTTTCGGCTTTGGCTTCTCAATTGATTATGATAATTTCTTATTTGATGCTGAATATACACAATTTGAAGTAGAAAACAGTATTTTGACTGAGCAAACACAATATTATGCATCTGTAGGTTACCGCTTGGATGACGTTATAGTCCATTTTACGTATGAAGATAATGACGATAAGCATGATGCATCTCGCTTTGACCCTATCGCAGCAGTACCGAGCCTTAATGCAGCTATAAACGGTGCCTTGACAGGTGTTCAAGCGCAAAGCAATGTATACACTATCGGCGCGCGTTACGACTTTCACCCTTCTGCAGCGTTTAAAATCGATTTTAGCCGCTTTGAAGACGATGTAACTGATACAGAAACTGATGTTGTTGCTGTTGGCGTTGACCTTGTATTTTAATTGGAGCAAATAATGAAAAAATTAATTTTAGCTAGTGCACTTTCATTGTGCTCAATTAATACTTTTGCAGAAGTTGCGGTAATAGTTAACGCTGGTAACGCAAATGCTTTAGATGCAGATACAATTAAAAAGATATACCTTGGTAAAGCCAAGTCATTTGGTGATGGTACTAAAGTAAATCCAGTAAACCAAGATGGAACCGCTGCAGCAGATGAGTTTAACGATAAAGTTGTAGGTAAATCTGGCAGTCAGCTTAATGCTTACTGGTCTAAACTTGTATTTACAGGTAAAGGTACACCACCAGAGAAGTTAGGCTCAGATCAAGCTGTCATAGATTTTGTAGCAGCTAATGCTGATGCTATCGGCTATGTAGATAGCGCAAAAGTGAGTGGCAACGTAAAAGTAGTTGCGACCTTTTAACCGTTTAAATCGGTAAATTAAAAAACCACCAAATGGTGGTTTTTTTGTGCCTGTAAAAAGTTATATCAATTAGCTTAATTAACTAAGCTGTTAAAAATATGGGAAACGCGTTAATAAGCAAGGTAAAAGTTTGTTATCCAATTCATCAATGTAAATAGTACAGTTAGCGTCCAGTCTTGCACTTTAAAATGCTCTGTTATTGCAGGTCGGTAATACCTACTAGCCTACAAAACAAAAAAGCCTCCACTTGGAGGCTCTATTGGTGTAAATTTTACGTATATTACTCAATTCTAAATTTGGCTGTTGCATCTAGCAGGTTATCTGATAAGTAATGTAGATTTTTAGCTACATCTCTTACAGCTAGTAATGAATCCATGGTATCTTCAAAAGAAACATGCATATTAGAAACATTTTCTACAACCATGGCTGCAACCGATGTTTGCTCTTCTGTCGCTGCTGCAATCTGAGAGTTCATACCGTTTATTTCTAACATTTGCTCTGCTATTTTTTCTATTGATATACCTGTTTTTTCAGCCGCTGTTGCATTATCTGTAGCCATATCACGAGCAGAAGTCATGGCAGTAACCGAGTCATTAGCAGCCGTTGTCAGTGCTCCTAACAACTCTCTAATCTCATTTGTAGAATGAGCGGTACGTGATGCAAGCTCTCGTACTTCATCAGCTACTACCGCAAACCCACGACCATGTTCGCCAGCGCGTGCTGCCTCAATAGCTGCGTTTAGAGCAAGTAAGTTGGTTTGATCAGCAATTGAAGTAATTACATTCAATATTTGCGATACGTTTTTTGTGTCGTCCGCAAGTTTATTAATTGTTGTTGCCGCTTGGTTAATTTCATCACTCAATGTACGAGACGCATTTACTGACATTTGTACTTGTGTACGGCTTTGTTCTACTTCTTTTTCTGCTGTTTCAGCGGCGTGTGATGCATTTGCTGCAGATTGAGAAATATCACCCACACTTTGCTTCATCTCTTCCATTGATTGCTTAACAATTTCAGCATCTGTTGTTTGCTTCGTTGTTGCACGCTCTGCCTGCTCCATACCTTGTACTAATCGGGTAGAGTTTTCCATTAGAGGTTCACATACAGCAATTACTTCAAGTACGGTTTCTTTTAACAGCGCAATAAAAGAATTAAAGTTGATAGAAACTTGGCCAATTTCATCTTTAGAATTCACGGTTAACTGGGTACTCAAAGACCCTTTACCATTCGCTAATAAACTTAAATTATTTGCTGCATCACTTGCTGAAGAGCCAATATTCTTTGCTATCCATATAGCCATAAATAAAAGCAGCAATAAAGACACGATGGACACAGCAAGCATTAAAGTAAGTGCATTATCAGAACGCGTGTTAGTGCTTTCAACTAATTCAAAAAAACGATTATCAGCTTTTTGTTGCGCTGCTTTAAAGCTCTCTAAAACAGAACCATAAAGACTTGTTTTTAACTGGGCTTGCTGCTGGATTTTACTAAAGTCGGCAGTGCCATTTACCATTCCATTAGCAATGGTTGCTGAGATTTTTTCGTAGTCGGCTAATTCTTTCACTACATCATTACTAATGTAGCCATTACTTATCTGCTTAATTAGATTTATATTTGATTCAATTGTTTTGTAAGTGTCATCAGCTTTGGTTATTAAGTCTTGTTCACCAAATGTCACTGCTTGCGTGTAAAGCTCATCGAGTTTTTCTAACAGCCCTACATTCGCTGATGTTAACTTTACAACTTTATATGAAGAATTCCCCATTTCATCTAAAGAAGCCCTATTATCATCTATGGCAAGAAAATTAATTAATACCATAATTATAAAAGCAACAACTGCAATACATGTTATTGCATGTATTTTTTTAGTTATGCTTAGGTTTTGAAAAGAGAAGCCTGAAGCCATACTATTTACCTTTTTGAGTTATCTAAATATATTATCGGCTCAATACTGATAAGTGTGAGTTAAATTTGTAAAATTTCTAGTTTTTTTTTCATTTTAATCATTAATTAAGCCAAAAACTAAAATTAACACAAAAAAATAAACATTATTGGGTACGCGATGTATTTTTCGTAGAAAAGACCAACAACAAAATCTAAATTATTGTTGGTACACAAACGTTTGAAGTGCAAAAAACAATCAAAACAAATTTTAGAAATAAAAAAACCAGTAACATTACTGCTACTGGTTTTAAATTTGGTGCGGATGGGGGGACTTGAACCCCCACGCCCTAAAGCACTACCCCCTCAAGGTAGCGTGTCTACCAATTCCACCACATCCGCATTTTAAATTTTTGTTCGCTTTTTTTATTTGTTTGAGGTTAACAAATAGCTGAACGTTAAACTGTATTAGTTTGGTACGTCTGAGTTACTTTCTTCGTTAGAAGTAACAGGAACATCTTCTTCAACAGGTACTACTGTTTCTAGTGCAGGCGCTGCTTCTAGGTTTTCCCATTCATCAGTCTGTTTTATTTGACCGGCTGTTAAGTTACCTAAAACTATACTTAGCACAAAAAAGACTGTAGCTAGGCTTGTTGTCGTCTTTGTCATAAAGTTACCAGCACCTGAAGAACCAAATACAGTTCCAGAAGCGCCTGCACCAAATGAAGACCCCATATCAGCACCTTTACCTTGTTGGATTAAAACCATACCAACTAAAGCTAAAGCTACAACTAAATAAACTACTAATAAAATTTCGTACATCTTATACGGTCCCTTTTGCACTATTACAGATAGCAACAAAAGATGCTGCTTTTAGACTAGCACCTCCAATAAGGCCACCGTCAATATCTGGTTGTGCAAATAATAATTCGCTATTTTTTTCGTTAACGCTTCCACCATATAAGATGGTAAGCCCTTGTGCTAAATTACTGTCTAAAGACGCAATTTTGTCACGGATAAATTTGTGAACAGCTTGTGCCTGTTCTGGCGATGCAGTCTTACCTGTGCCTATGGCCCAAACGGGCTCGTATGCTATCACAGAATCTTTCAGCGCTGCTACACCTAATTTTTTAATTACCGCATCTATTTGAGCAGCAACTACATGTTCTGTTTGTCCACTTTCTTGCTCTGCTTCACTTTCGCCAACACAAAGAACGGGTATTAAACCAGCCGATTGAGCTCTAGCAAATTTATCAGCAATAACATCGCTGCCTTCGTT
Organism: Pseudoalteromonas sp. S408; assembly: GCF_005886645.1. Lineage (NCBI taxonomy): Bacteria > Pseudomonadati > Pseudomonadota > Gammaproteobacteria > Alteromonadales > Pseudoalteromonadaceae > Pseudoalteromonas > Pseudoalteromonas sp. S408. The sequence goes on from NZ_PNDY01000013.1 coordinate 11,677, forward strand.
ATAAATACTACGACGTTCTGAATGGCCAACTAGCGCATAATTTACGCCAAGATCTTTCAGTAGTTGTGCATCAACTTCACCAGTAAAAGCGCCTGGCGTGTTTTCAGATACAGTTTGAGCACCTGTTATGACACCGCTTGCAATCATTGCTGAAACAAGTGGGAATGGAGGAAATAAAATAACATCTATTTCTGGTGATTTAATACTATTTATAGCATCCGACATATCTTTGACTAGCTCTATTGAGCCATTCATTTTCCAATTGCCAGCGACCATTGCCTTACGTATTGCCATTTTCCACTCCACATTAGAAAGCGGGCGAGATATTAACTTTTATCGCCCGAAGTTACAAGAGGTTATTGTTATCAATCAGGTTGTTTGCTCATAGATTCGACAATCTCTGCAATCTTACGTGCACTGTCTAATACTATTTTTTCTTGCTCTGCTTCAACCATAACACGAACGACAGGTTCAGTGCCTGATTTACGAAGTAAAACGCGACCTTTATTACCTAAGCTTTTTTCTACCTCTTCTACAGCCGCAAGCACTTTTGGCGCCGTTGTAGGATCGGTACCCGGTGTATAACGCACGTTAATCATTTTCATTGGGTATTTTGTAAACCCGGCGCCTAAATCTTGAAGCGTTCTATTTTGTGCAACCATAGCAGCCAGCACTTGCAAGCTTGATATAATACCATCACCCGTTGAAATTAAGTCTAGGTTGAGTACATGGCCTGAACTCTCTCCACCAATTTTCCAGCCTTTTTGCTGAAGTAATTCCATTACATAGCGATCGCCAACTTTGCTTCTAGCAAACTCAATGCCTTTTGCTTTTAGTGCATTTTCAAGACCCATATTTGACATAACAGTACCAACAACACCGCCACCTAAAATATGATCGTTCGCTGCCTGACAAGCAATTATATAAACTAAATCGTCACCATCAAATACACGGCCATTATGGTCAACCATCATTACGCGATCGCCGTCACCATCATAAGCTATGCCTACATCGGCTTTATGTTCAAGTACTTTGCGTTTTAACGTGTCTACATGAGTTGCACCGCATTCATGGTTTATATTTACACCATTTGGCTCACATGCATGCGTAATTACGTCAGCGCCGAGCTCACGCATGACTGATGGGGCAATATGATATGTTGCGCCGTTAGCGCAATCTACAACCACTTTTAATCCCTCTAAAGACAGCCCTTGTGGAAACTGACTCTTACAAAACTCAATATAACGTCCATCTGCACTTGCCAAGCGTGTTGCTTTACCTAACTTATCTGAGGCCACACAGGTCATTTGCTCATCAAGCATTGCCTCTATTTCGAGCTCTACAGCATCATCAAGTTTTAAACCTTGACCATTAAAAAATTTGATACCGTTGTCGTAATATGGATTATGTGATGCGCTTATTACAATACCGGCTTCAGCCCTAAATGTTTGTGCTAAATAAGCAACAGCCGGCGTAGGCATTGGGCCAAGCAGAACAACATCAATACCGGCGGCTATTAAGCCTGCTTCAAGGGCTGTTTCAAGCATGTAACCAGAAATACGCGTGTCTTTACCAATAATAACTTTTTTTGTTCCACCTTTTGATAGCACACGTCCTGCAGCCCAACCCAGCTTCATTGCAAATTCAGGGTTGATTGGCGCTGTTCCCACTAAACCACGTACGCCATCTGTGCCAAAATACTTTCTTTGTTTCATTCTATTATTCCTTTTATACACGCTTGGTAAACACCAAGTACATCTGCAGTTTCTTTTACGTCGTGAACACGAATTATTTTTGCGCCATTTTGTGCGGCAATAAGAGCGCCGGCTAAACTACCGGCCATTCGTTCACTCGTGCCTCTGTTTAACAGATTGCCAATCATCGACTTACGAGATAACCCCGCTAATAATGGCAAACCAAATTTATTAAAGTCATTAAACTTGGTTAAAATTTCGTAGTTATGGCTTAAGGTTTTTCCAAATCCAAAGCCAGGATCAAGAATAAGCTGTTGAGCTTTTATCCCCATTGTCTCACAGGCAATAATGCGATTTTTAAAAAACTCATTCATATCGCCCATTAAATCATTATACTGAGGAGACGTTTGCATACTTCGGGGCCGACCTTGCATGTGCATTAAACAAATTGCGATATTTTCAAATTGTGCAACAACACTCAGTGCGTCAGGTTCTTGTAATGCGCGAACATCATTTACCATATCTGCCCCCGCTAAAATAGCCTGCCTCATCACCTCAGCTTTACTCGTATCGACAGAAATAACACAATCACTCTGAGCACGTATTGCCTTTATAATGGGAATTACTCGTTCAAGCTCATCATCAAGACTTACAGCCTGAGCACCCGGACGCGTTGACTCACCACCAATATCTATTATTTTTGCGCCATCACTTAATAGTTTTATTGCGCGCTGTACAGCGAGATTAGGGTCTATAAACTTCCCACCATCTGAAAATGAATCAGGGGTTACATTTAATATCCCCATAATCACAGGTTCAATTAAATTAAGCGTTCGACCATTTGGCAAATTAATAACGTTATTCATCGTGAGCCTTGTTTGCATTTCAGCATCCAAACACACTCTAACTATAAATTAGAGCGAAATTAAAACCGATACAAAAAAGCCCCGAAGTACGGGGCTTTTTTAGTATTTTAACGATTATTCAGCTTTGTCATCAACATTTGTTTCATCTTTTTTAGATGATTCTGTTGTTGATTGGCTTTCATCACTAACAGGTTCTTTTACAGAATCTGTTTTTGCTGCTTTGGGCTCATGACGGTCATGAGCATCGCGAGGCTCACGCACTGGCTGACGCGCCATTAAATCATCAATTTGCTTAGCATCAATCGTTTCGTATTTCATCAATGCATCTTTCATTGAATGAAGAATATCAATATTGTCTTTCAGTATTTTTTCGGCACGCTCGTAGTTTCTATCTGAAAATAAACGAACCTCTGCATCAATTACTTTAGCTGTATCATCCGACATGCTCGATGCGCGACTACCGCCACCACCCATGTACATTTCGTTTTGATCTTCAGCGTAAAGTAGTGGTCCTAGTTTTTCGCTTAGACCCCAATGTGTAACCATTTTGCGTGCTATATCTGTTGCACGCTCAATATCGTTACTCGCACCGGTAGTCACTTTATCGGCACCGTAAATAAGGGCTTCAGCAATTCGGCCACCATAGAGGCTAGAGATCATTGACTCTAAAAGCTCTTTAGAATGACTAACACGGTCTTGCTCAGGTAAATACATAGTTACACCTAGCGCACGGCCACGTGGAATGATAGATACCTTATAAACAGGGTCATGTTCTGGCACCATGCGTCCAACAATTGCATGGCCGGCTTCGTGATATGCCGTCATTTCTTTTTCTTGCTCGCTCATCACCATGGTCTTGCGCTCTGCGCCCATCATGATTTTGTCTTTAGCGGCATCAAATTCAGCCATGTTTACAACACGTTTGTTACCACGTGCAGCATAAAGTGCAGCTTCGTTAACTAAGTTAGCTAAATCAGCCCCCGAAAAACCGGGTGTGCCGCGCGCGATTACAGCCGCATCAACGTTATCACCTAGTGGTACTTTACGCATATGTACTTTAATAATTTGTTCACGACCGCGTATATCAGGTAAACCTACTTCTACTTGACGGTCAAAACGACCAGGACGAAGTAATGCTGGGTCTAGTACGTCTGGGCGGTTAGTCGCAGCAATAACAATGATGCCTTCATTACCACCAAAGCCATCCATTTCTACCAGCATTTGGTTTAATGTTTGCTCGCGTTCATCGTTACCGCCGCCCATACCTGCGCCACGTTTACGACCTACTGCATCAATTTCATCAATGAAGATAATACAAGGCGCTGCTTTTTTTGCTTGTTCAAACATGTCACGTACGCGCGATGCACCTACACCTACAAACATTTCTACAAAGTCAGAACCCGAAATTGTGAAAAATGGTACTTTTGCTTCACCCGCAACAGCTTTAGCAAGCAATGTTTTACCAGTACCTGGTGGGCCAACCATTAGTACACCTTTTGGAATACTACCGCCTAATTTTTGGAATTTAGACGGGTCACGCAAAAAATCGACCAATTCGGTAACGTCTTCTTTTGCTTCATCACAACCAGCCACATCAGCGAACGTAGTTTTAATTTGGTCTTCGCTCATTAAACGTGCTTTGCTCTTACCGAATGACATAGCGCCTTTGCCGCCACCGCCTTGCATTTGACGCATGAAGAAAATCCATACACCAATAAGCAGTATCATTGGGAACCAAGAAATAAATATGCTTGCTAAAAATGATTGTTCTTCAGGTTTTACACCTTTCACATTTACATCACTTTTAAGTAAGTCATTTAAAATGTCTTTGTCGTAAATTGGCATAATGGTTTGAAAACGCTCACCATTATTTTTAGTACCGGTGATTGTTCCACTGGTGCTCTCGATTGCCACTTCTTGTATTGAGCCATTTCGGGCATCTTTTACAAACTGACTGTAACTTGTTTGACGGTCGATTTGCTCGCCACCATTAAAGCTCTGAAAGACTGACATAAGCACAACTGCAATGACCAGCCATAATATTAAATTTTTCGCCATATCGCTCAAGGGGTTAACCTCTTGTATCCAATTAATTTAAATTCAACTAAACGCCAAGCAACTGTACTACAGTTTGTATCCAGTCGCTACTATATATACTTCCCGAGAACGGGCACGTGAGGCATCAGGTTTGCGTATTTTCACTGCTTTAAAACTATTACGTACTTCCTGCAAGTATTGATCAAAGCCTTCTCCTTGGAAAACCTTAACAATAAATGCGCCATTTTTCTTTAAAACTTGATTACACATATCTAGCGCAAGCTCGACTAAGTACATGCTTCCAGCTTGGTCCACTGAGTTATTACCACTCATATTCGGTGCCATATCAGAGAGTACCACATCAACATTTTTTCCATCAATGCGTTTTAGTAAAGCATCTAACACGGCTTCTTCGCGAAAATCACCTTGTAAAAAATCTACACCAGCTAAAGAGTCCATAGGTAAAATATCACAAGCAACAACCTGCCCTTTGTCACCTACTTTTTCGGCTAAATACTGTGACCAACTACCTGGGGCTGCCCCTAAATCCACCACAGTCATACCAGGGCGAAGTAACTTATCTCTATTTTGTACTTCATCTAATTTAAAAACCGCTCTTGAACGCCAGCCTTTTTTTTGCGCTTCCTGAACATATTTGTCATCAAAATGTTCTTTCAACCATCGCTGTGAACTGGCTGACTGTTTTTTATTTGTCATAAATTACACGCAACTAATTAGTAATATTCTCTAGATGGCGTTAGAATACCCTTAATTCAAGCCATATTCAGCAAAATTTGTATAAACATGACATTATCAAATAAACAAAAGCAGTTTTTAAAAGGCGAGGCACATAGCCTCAAGCCTGTAGTTTTACTAGGTTCTAACGGTTTAACCGAAGGCGTAGTGATGGAAATTCAAAGTGCATTAGAAATTCACGAATTAATCAAAGTTAAAGTACCGACTGATGATCGTGAAACTAAAGCGCTTATTTTTGAAGCAATCGTTCGTGAAACAGGTGCAACAAAGCTTCAAACAATTGGCCACACAATTGTGCTTTACCGCCAAAGCCCTGAGAAAAAAATTCAACTGCCGCGTAACTAATATACTTTTTGTATAATTTATCGCACTAAATAAAAAAACCAGCTGATAGCTGGTTTTTTTTATAATTTATTTAAACCTGAATTTTCAAAAGTAAAATTCATTTCTAAGTCTTCAAGCAAATATTTTATTTCTGAACTGTGTTCTTTTTGGCTTAACAAAAAGTAGCGTGAAAACTGCATTTCATTCATGGGCGCTACTTCTTCATTTGAAAGCAACACGGCAAGGTCAGGCGTTGTATTACTATGACCAATCACAGCAACTACCCCTTCCAACAACACTATTTGGTTTTTTAAATCTACCAAATCTCTAGCATTGTAAATTTGTATTTGTGAATCAAAATGCGCAGCAAGAGGTGCTGCTGTTTGTAAGGTGCGTTTATAGTTACTACTAAATACATGAACCCTATCGTATTGTTTAAATAATGAAACTAAATGCTGAGCCCGCTTATTGCCTTGTTGTGTGAGCTCCGGGTCTTTTCCCGCTAATTTTTCACTATGGCGAAAAAGGTATATTTTTTCTGGAGCCGAAAATACATAGTGGCTTTTAAATAAAACTGCACATAATAAAATAAAAACACCCTGTTTTATTTTCATACCTTCTGCTCACGTTTGTACTTTAATAACCGATTAATAAACTCGGTTGTTAATTCATTAATTAACCCAGTTTCAGCGTTTAACACCAAGCTAAAGCCAATATTTAAATGGGGAAATACCACTAAGTCGCTTCTGTATCCTTGTACCCAGCCACTGTGGTAATACAAGGTTTCATTGTCGTAATTGTATACTCGCCAACCTAAACCGTAATAAGCTTCGTTAAGTTGTTTTTTCCATACCCTGCGGTACATTTCTTTTTTCGTGCGTGTGTATGGCCGAGTTTGTTTAGACAATGCATCAAGTGATAACACTTCAGGGTAGTGACCTAATTGCGCCTTTAACCAAATAGCCATATCGCTTGCACTGGCGTTAACCCCCGCAGCAGGCCCAACTTTGTAATAGTTTTTCTTAAGCTTTGCGGTGTACCACCGTTTTTTTCCACGTACGTGCGGTAGTGCATAATTGTTATCAGCTACCATGGCTTCAAAACCCAAGCTGGCATCAATCATTTTGAGTGGCTGAAAAATACCTTCATTTAGCCATTGTGAATAATCTTTATTGGTACTTTTTAAAATAACATCATCAATTAAGCTAAACATGACATTCTGATAACCGTAACATATCCCAGGCTCGCAAATAGGTTTAACTGTCACCAGCTTTTGAACTATATCGGGATAGTCCATCCGCGATTCAATTAAGTTGTCGTACGCATTTGGCACCAAGCCGCTAGAGTGACTCAATAAGTGATAAACTTTTAAATCCTCTTCGTATACTGTGCCTTTAAAATCAGGTAGGTAATCACTGACGTAGTTATCTAATTTTATGAGCCCATCACTAGATAATTTTGCAGCTAGCGAACCTGCAAATGTTTTGGATACTGACGCCAATCTAAAACGAGTATGAACATTAACCTTTTGACCATTTCGGGCTTTAGTGCGCCCAACTCCATGGATGTAATCACTGTTGCCTAAATTAACTATGGAGAGTGCGGCACCAGGTATGCCCTTACTCGCGAGTTTTTTTTCTGCGTAACGGCCATATTTTTTTACAAAACTATCCCAATTTGGGTCTTGCTGCGCTGCAAAACTAACGGTTGCATACACATAACACACTGCAGCTAAGCAATACTTTAAAAGTGGTAAGCGCTTCATTTTTTAATACTTTGTCTTTTTAACTGCGTCTATATGCATAATATCATGAACTTTTCTTTGGACTAACGTACAATACAAAAATTATTGTACTTTTTGTGGGTGTTAAGTATTTATGCGTTTTTTAGTTGTATTACTTTTTGTTTTATTATCATCAGGTTGTGCCATTACCAAACAACCAGCAGAGCCTTTGGCTATGCCGCTAAAGCCAGCACTAAAAACTCAAACATATCAGCTCAAATACCAAACTGAGCATGCTTCACCAAAAGTAAAGTCGGTGCAATTACCTGCGCACAAAGTTTTACAAAATCAAACGGTAAAAATAATTACCGATAAAGCAAGCGTAACCGATACACTGCTTTCACAAATAAGCCAAGCTCTTAACGATAAACAACTTAAAGTCACAAGTAAAAATAACAGTGATTACACGCTTACCATTCAAAAGCTCGACTTAACATTTAAAGAAAACACACAGTACTCACTTGTCACACCAGAAAAAAAATTCCCTCTGTTTAACAGTATTGCAAATCAATACCCAACGCAGCAATGTGCATCTATATTTGCAGAGGTTAACATGCGTTTAACGCACAAAGCTTCTGGTGATGTAGTGTGGTTTGCCACGTCGTCTATAGACAGCGCCAGCTTTCACCGAGAGCCGCTAATTTATAGCTTAAGTGAAGAGCAAAGAATTACAAACGAGTTAGAAGTTGTTGCGTTTATCCACCAGCAAAACACCGAAGAAGCGCGTATGGCGAGAGTGGGTAAAGAAGTGAAAATCCCTGAATATCAAATGCTCTCTAAATTATCTAGCCTAAGCAAATTAAGTGGTCCGTGTAACCGCACAGAAGTGAGTGCGCTTACACCTATGATGCAATTTTACTTAAGCAGTATCCTAATAGATAAGATTAAAGTTCAGTAAAATTAACATTTACTACATTTTTTTACAGATTAAGGGTACACCTTAACAATATACTACACACTATAACATCAAATAATCAGGCTCAATGTGGATGAAACATACCTTACTTAACCATACTACTTTTTGTATTGTCTTGTTTATTTTGAGCCTTATATCGACCTCAACCCAAGCAAGTAATCGCTACTATGCAGATAACACCCTTGAGCCAACTCAAGGCTTTGCATGGGATTGGAGTGCAGGTGCAAGCTACTTTGTAGAAGATACTTACCTAATTGGCACAAATGCCTACGACACCGATTTAGAGCTCGATTTAAGCCTTGCTGTCTCCTACGATCGATTTTATCTCGACTTTGACCATAACCAACTCAGCGGTGGGCTTGTTATCGGTTACAGTATTATTGATAAGTATGATTGGGGCTTGGATATACTGGGCACAAATACGCAAGCTGGCTTTGACGAAAAAGGCCTTGGTTTTTATAACAATGGTGTTATAGCAGAACTTGATGGCATAAAGTCTCGTCGCTATGACTTTGGTGTAGGCCTCAGGCTTACACGCCGATTCGAAAATTCTCAAATTTCATTTGAATACCTTCATGATATTTCTGGCGCTCACAACAGCTGGGTTATTAATACCTTTTTTAGCCAAATTTTACCCTGGCGAAACTGGGAATTTAGATCCGGTGTTGGCGTAAGTGCATACTCAGCTGACTTTACAAATTATTATTTTGGCATTGACCAAGAAGAAGTAGCCGAAAACCGACCCTTTTATGATGCACATGCAAGTACCAGCTTAATATTTGAATTTCATGCAGAATACCCAATAAGCCAAGATTGGGTCTTTTTAGCAGGGTTTCTCTCTACCTGGTTCTCAGCTGAAATCGACGACAGCCCAATTATTTCTCAAGGGTATCAACATAAAGCCAAGGTAGGCCTCCGTTATGTTTTTTAGATGGCTCTGTTTACTAATAATTTTTCCTGCATCAACGTTTGCACAATCGGACGGCGGACAAGATAATTTAACCGCTGTTCCTGATACCTGTGTGGCTCTTCGTGAGGGGCGTGACTGTTACGCTGATGTAGTCATTACTTGGCGCCAACCAATTATTGGTAACTACTGCTTACGCGATGCTACATCTAAATACATTATGCAATGCTGGCTAAAACAGCAGCAAGGCACATTAAATTACGCGTTTGACTCTAAGCAAAGTATCGCTTTTGAATTATTTGATAGTAATACATCACAAATAATTGGCACTGCAGAAGTGAAACTTCAGTGGGTTTATCAAAACAGACAAAAAAAACGTCGCTGGCGATTATTTTAACCACTGTATTAAGGATAATTTATGGATAACTACGGCACTATTTTATTAGTAGAAGACGATATATCATTGGCTCAATGGGTAGCCGAATACCTCACTGAACAAGGCTACACTACGCATGTTTGTCACCGAGGCGATGAAGTTGTCAGTAAAGTAAAAACCTTAAACCCAAACATTGTATTGCTCGACATTATGTTACCAGGTCAAGATGGCATTAGTGTATGTAGAGAACTTCGTAGCTTTTACAATGCGCCAATCATTATGCTGACAGCTCGAAACGAGGAAATGGATGAAGTTATAGGTTTAGAGGTCGGTGCAAGCGATTATATAATGAAACCTGTGCGCCCTCGCGCTTTACTCGCTCGTATAAAAGCTGCACTTCGTCAAAGTAATGAACCCAATAAATCGGCAATAGTAGAAAGCACAATTTCGGTCGGTTCGCTTAATATTAATACCGAATCAAGAAACGTAAAATTCAACGATCAAGATGTAAATATTTCCAGTGCGGAATATTTACTCCTGCATTATTTGGCAAGTAATGCAGGGCAAGTTGTATCACGTGACGCTGTTTTTAAAGCAACTAAAGGACGAGAATACGACGGACTTGATAGAAGTGTTGATGTGCTTATCTCTGCACTTAGAAAAAAATTTAACGACGATCCACAAAACCCTGAAAAAATTAAAACAATTTGGGGCCGTGGTTACTTGCTTGTCTCTACCGCATGGTAACTTACAGCTGTATGTTTAAATGAAAAAGTTTTACATATCACTGCTTGGCAGCGCGCTTTTATCTATAGTGGTTTTAGGCTGGCTAATAGACGCCTTTAGCCAGCAAGCACATACCCCACAAGACGAGTTTAGTGTGCAAAGTAAAATGATGATGGGGTTTAGTAAGCAACTGGCAAATGTTCCCACTTCCGAGCGTGGCGCATATGTTAAACAGTTAGCTAAAGAATTTGAGCTATCAATAGATTACAAACCAAACGAATCGCTTGCCTTACCCCCTTCGTTATTGCTTCAAATGCATGCTGTTGGTGGGTTGATTTTAGAAGATCAGCAAGGCTTTTATATGCTGTATAGCAATCAAGCACTAAACCCCTTTCATATTTCTATGCGACTTAAAAAGAGCGCAGAAGCCGACAAACGAAACGATATATTCTTAACTTTGCTTTTTTATGCTGGGTTATGCATTTTAATGGGGTTCATTATTGCGCCACTAGCAAAGCGACTAAGCGTACTAAATGAGGCTGCTAAACAGTTTGCTTCGGGTAATACACAAGCCAGAATTAAAGCATCTCATTTTACTTATATAAGGGACGTAGAGTTAACGTTTAACCGAATGGCGAGTCAAATTGAAAAGCTTGTTGCTGAAAATAAACTAATGGCGTCAAGTTTATCGCATGATATACGCACTCCTATTGCCTGTCTTCGCTTTGGTTTAGATGCCGCCATAGATACCCATGATGAGAAAAAAATAAAAACCTATTTAGAGCGCATGGAAAACGATTTAGATCATATGGAATCTATGCTTAAAAGCTATTTAGCGTTTGCAACACTTGAACAAAACGCAAATAAACTGACGTACTCTTCAACAAATATCAAGCATTACCTAGAAGATATTTTAGTTCAGCTTGCGCCAAAGTTAGAATCACAAATGCTAAGTGTTGATCTTAATTGCTCAAGTGACATCATTGTGGCCGATCTTCATTGGCTAGCTCGTGCAATTACAAATCTGCTTACCAACGCTTGCGATTTTGCCGAGCAATATATTTATTTAAGCGCAAAGGTTCACGAGCACCAACTTATAATAACAGTTGAAGACGACGGCCCTGGAATTGCTCAAGAAAACTTTAGGAACGTATTTAGCCCCTTTTTTAGAGAAGAAGAACACAGAAACCGCGCAGATAAAAGCTATGGCCTTGGCTTAGCTATTGTTGAAAAAGTAGCAGATTGGCATAACGGCACTATTACTGTTAGCAAAAGTAAGCACTTAGGCGGTGCCTGCTTTACCCTTAATATTACCCAACAGTAAAAGTCGTAAAGTATAAATTACGCAGTGTAATTAACATTTTTAAAACAAAATCAAGCTATTAATTTTAATTAGCTAGTAACATTGACTAAAAACAGCGTATTAATCATGCCGCTGGAAAACTAAATTGTGTGGGATCAGCAAATAAGCACTTTTTATTTTTTTACATTTCCAGTAGATTGTCAGCGCCGTTAAAAAACAGAGAAGTATAATAATATGAGCGCAGTTAGAGGCGAGTTTAGTTCTCGCTTTGGATTTATTATGGCCGCCGCCGGTTCTGCCGTAGGTTTGGGCAATATATGGGGCTTTCCCACACAAACAGCCAGTAATGGCGGTGCCGCATTTTTGGTTGCCTATTTAGTGTTAGCTTTCTTTTTGGCTTATCCTGCGCTAATGGCCGAACTAATGATTGGTCGACACGGCCAAGCCAACGCCGTGGTTTCTTTAACTAAAGTGTCCAATAAACCTTGGCAAAAACACTTTGCATTTATTGTCGGCTTTGGGGGTATTTTATGTGCCGGCTTTATACTTAGTTTTTATGCTATTGTTGCCGGCTGGATGCTCAGTGCAACAGCCCAACCTATTGCTACCTTGGCTGGAGCAGACGCTGCATCTTTGTGGCTAAGCGAACAGTCACTCACTCGCAACATTATATTTACCCTTGTTTTTATTGTTTTAACGATAGCAATCATTAGCCGTGGTGTTGAAAACGGTATCGAAAAATGGTCAAAGCGCTTGATGCCGGCTTTATTGGGCATTTTATTTTTATTAATTGCTTATGTAATGACACAAGAGGGTGCAATGGAAGGGTTAAAAGCCTACTTGCTACCTGACTTTTCATCTATTTTTGACACCCAGTTAATTGTTAGCGCCTTAGGCCAAGCCTTTTTCTCATTATCACTTGGTACAAGCGTTATGATTATATACGGCTCGTATATTAGTAAAAAAGAAAACCTAGTGTCTCTAGGTGCATACGTAACATTAATTGATGTGTTTATCGCGTTTGTTGCTGGTTTACTTATTATTCCAGCTATGTATGTAGCTCAAGCTCAGGGCGTTGAGATATTTTCAGCCAGCGGCAAGTTACTCTCAGAAGATACTTTGGTATTTCAGGTACTTCCCGCTTTATTTGATGGCATGGGCAGTGTAGGTTTATTTGTTGGCTTTGCATTTTTTGCCCTGATGAGCATAGCAGCGCTAACGTCCTCTATTTCAATGCTAGAAGCCCCTGTATCTTATAGCGTTGAACGCTTTGCGATGAAGCGAATTCAAGCTACATGGTTAATCGGCGTCTTAATAGCCGTCGTTAGTATTACGATTGTATGTAACCTAGGCACCTTATTTGGCTTTGTAATTACTTTAACAACAAAAGTTGCACAGCCTTTGCTTGGCTTAATGTGTTGTATTTTTGTAGGTTGGATTTGGTACAGAAACTCATTATTACAAGCTATTCAAGAAGGTAACCCAGAAGTACACAACAGCTTATTTTGGAAAGTATGGCCTTGGTACACCAAATTTGTTTGCCCTATTGTTATAGGCGCCGTGTTCGTGCATTCAATATTAAGCTAGCAACACACTATAAAAAAGCCCACTTTTTGGGCTTTTTTATAGTGACTCACAACATTACGTTTTGAGCTTTTCAATTGTTAGCAGCATATCCTGGTGAGGTATACCGTCTTCTAAGTAGGCCTCCCCTATACACTTAAAACCAAATGAACGATAAAAATCTAACAAGTAGGTTTGCGCACCTATCACTATATCGCGTTCGGGCCAGTGCAATGTACAACACGCTATTGCCTTTTCAACCAGCTTATTCGCAATCCCCTTACCTCGGTGCTGATCGTTAACTAAAACACGCCCAATTGCACTGTACTGGTCATTTTTCTCATAGCAACGGGCATAGCTCATTAACTGCATATTATCCAAGGTATAGATATGCTGAGTTGTTTTAAAAATATCAACATCGTCTAACTCAGGGTAAGGGCAATTTTGTTCTACAACAAATACGTCTACACGACCTCTCATAATTGCAAACAAAGTATGGGGGGTCAGATTTTCAAATGGCTCACAGTTAAAATGCATGGCAATCCTTAAACAAAAACCCAGCTAAAGCTGGGTTTGATATCGCTATAATACTAAAATGAACAATAAAAATTATATTCACCGCTTAACGCTATGCTAAGCGTTAAGCAAATAAACGCTCTAACTGATCACATAACTGAGACAGATTCACATGGTCATGTTCAATGGTTACATCAATATATCCATCGCCTCTAAATGCACGGTCAAGCTCAATTAAAACGTGAGTTTTATGTGCTTCTGGCACAAATGACAACTCGATTTCTTGAATCCCAAACAAGCTTCTGCTGTTAGGTTTATATTCAAGCTCTTGGTAACACCCAGAAACAGACGCAAATGTAGAGGCACGTAAAAAACCTTTTTCAACATCGGCTTTAGATAAACTAAAACCTAATTTATCCATTGCCTGCATGCACGTTTTAACGGCTTCATTTGGGTAAATATGAAGATGATCTTTGTCTGTTGGATCTAATGCTAAATCAATGTCCAGCCCAGTTTCTAACCAAACATGAGACTGATTGTAACCCGCATTAATTTCAGTGATCGGTGTTTCTGAATGCAGACGCGCTTCAAAAGGTATGCTTTTTACGTCACCTGGCTCCAACTTACCTAAATCTGTAATTCGCCATTGATCAATCACATGGTTGGTAAAATAATCACCGTCATCACCAGCTACTTTTACGCGGGTCATTAGCAATAAATCTAAGCCTGCAATTTCTTGGCTAACGTCACCTGCTGTAATAACAATATTAGCGTTAAAAAGCTGTCCTGGTTGTAGATGTTCAGTTTCTAAAATAGTATCCACTTTTGCTGCACCAATACCAACCGATGCTAAAATCTTTTTAAACATATAATTCTCCTTAAGCTGAGCCGCTCTTAAATATGCCCTAACTTAAATGTTTTCGTTATCTCATCTTAACCATAATTAAAAGCCGTTGTCAGTTTAAAAGTAGGATTTAAATGCTTTTAAAGGTTAAATATGCATAATTTGTGCGTTTATTATCCAAACAAAGTCCTAAAAGCGACTAAATAAACAAAGCTCAAGTGGTATATTTAATTTTCATTAATCGTTGTTTTTAGCTACACTGCAATACCAAATGATGTAATTTTAAGTATTATGGAACTAATTTACTTTGCTACCGCATTTGTGTGTGGTTTTGCCGTTTATCAATTAAAACTCCCCCCACTTATTGGCTTTTTGCTGGCTGGCTTTGCGCTAAACCTCGCAGGTTACAAAAGCACAGATCTACTTGATACAATTGCCGCATTGGGCGTTACTTTATTGCTGTTCAGTATTGGCTTAAAACTTAAAGTAAAAAGCTTAATAAAACCCCAAGTGTGGGCACCCGCTACCCTTCATATTATTTTTAGCAGCGCTATTTTTAGCGGTTTTATGTTGTTATTAGGTATTTTTGCTCTGCCTCTTTTTGTTGATTTAAGTTGGCAGAGTGCCTTATTGGTCGGCTTTGCTCTTAGCTTTTCAAGCACAGTATTTGCTGTAAAAGTACTTGAAGAGCGCGGTGAAATGGCAAGCCTACACGGTAAAATCGCTATTGGTATACTTGTAATGCAAGATATTTTTGCGGTTATATTTTTAGCAATTAGTACAGGTAAAGTACCCAACATTTGGGCATTAGCTATCATTATTGCCCTGCCTTTAATACGCCCTATTATGTATTTTATGCTTAACCGCTCTAAACATGGTGAACTACTTCCCTTGTTTGGCTTCTTTTTTGCGCTTGTTGCTGGTTATAACGCATTTGAATTTGCAGGTCTCAAAGGTGATTTGGGTGCGCTAATCATAGGCATGATGTTTGCGCCACATAAAAAAGCGGGCGAGTTATCAAAGTCATTACTCAACTTAAAAGATATTTTACTTGTTGGTTTTTTCTTAAGCATTGGTTTAAATGCTCAGCTAACCCTTGATTCGCTCTTTATTGCCATTGTGCTTATTTTTGTACTCCCTATTAAAGTGATTCTTTATTATGTATTTACCAATGCGTTTAAATTGCGTGCACGTACATCGCTACTTACCGCATTTACCTTATCTAACTACAGTGAATTTGGCTTGATTGTGTGCGCCGTTGCAGCTTCAACAGGTATTATTACACCTGAATGGCTAGCCGTTATGGCTATTGCGGTATCTATTACCTTTGTTATTGCCTCACCACTTAACAAACGCTCTAATGAGCTATATGTAAAAATAGAAAGCTGGTTAGTCAAGTTTGAAAGCAAAACACGCCTAGCCGAAGAATTACCAGTAAACCTTAATGATACAAAAATTGTTATTTTTGGCATGGGCCGTATTGGCACCGGTGCATATGAAACAATTAATATGACTCACCCAAATTTAGTAGCAGGTATTGATATTAAACCCGAAGTTGTCGATAAACATATAAGTAGAGGCCGTAAAGTACTGATTGCAGACGCTACCGACCCTGATTTTTGGCAACGTGTAAACCACTCTCACGTTGAAATGGTTATGTTAGCTATGCCGAAGCACATGCAAAATATTTTTGCATTAGAGCAGCTTCAAGCGTCAGGCTACACAGGGCAAGTTACTGCAATTGCAAACTACCCAGACCAACAAAAAGAACTTGAAAATATGGGAGTTCATTCAACCTATAACTTTTACTTAGAAGCAGGAAGTGGTTTTGCTGAACACGTAAAACAAGAATTGTTTGGTGAAAAGTAGTATTTAATGTGTATAAAGGCAAAAAAACAATTTTTTTTATTAGTAAATAAATAAAAAGCAATTGTATTTACATTCCTTTACAAGTGCATACACCACACCTGCAAAAAACAGGTAAACTGTCTTCGTTGGTTAAATATAACCCATGTTAAATACAATCTAGTTAGACTCCAGCTAACAAAAATTGTGTCGGGCGGTTACACCAACAAAAATTCTTAAATCAGAGGGCCTACTCCCTCACTCAATAGGCTGTTTCTTGCCCGTCACAGCCTATTTTATCTCTCTAAAATACCTTACACTCAAATCATTATTACACCACTAAGTAAACCTATGGATCCGGAACAATTAAAAATTGCCATAAACACTAAAATGCCATTTGGAAAATACTCAGGCCGCCCATTATTATTACTTCCAGAGCCCTACTTAGTCTGGTTTAAGCAGCAAGGCTTTCCAGATTCAAAACTTGGCAGCCAATT
This sequence comes from Pseudoalteromonas sp. S408, assembly GCF_005886645.1. Lineage (NCBI taxonomy): Bacteria > Pseudomonadati > Pseudomonadota > Gammaproteobacteria > Alteromonadales > Pseudoalteromonadaceae > Pseudoalteromonas > Pseudoalteromonas sp. S408. Next base: position 28,630 of record NZ_PNDY01000013.1, read on the forward strand.
AGCTATGATGTATGAGGTTAAATTAAATGGCTTGGAGCAAATGTTAATGCCGCTGCTAGAAAAAAAATAAAATTATCCGGAACTATTTTATATATTCACGGTCTATTTAATTGCTACTTGTTGATTTTGGTTTTAACCACAAAAAAGCGCCTTTTGGCGCTTTTTTCATATCTTTTAGTTTTGCTCCAGGGGTAAGCTAATGATGAACTTTGCCCCACCTAAAAACGAGTACTCAATACGATAACTTCCCTGATGCCAAGCAATAATTTTAGCGACTATGGCTAACCCTAGGCCAAATCCACCTGTTTTTTTGTCTCTACTTTTATCGAGCCGTGTAAAAGGCTTAAATACGTTTTCTCGCTCTATTTCAGCAATGCCCCGGCCATCATCTTCAATTACAAACTGTATTTCGTTATGCTGCGTAATGAGTGATATTTTAACCTGGCTGTTGGCGTATTTAATTGCATTACCAATTAAGTTTTGAAAAGCACGCGCCATAAAATGCGGGTCACATTGGTAAATTAAGCTACTTGGCAATACTTCATACAAATTAATTTTCTTGTCAAAATTAAGCTTTTCAACGCTTACTCTTACTAACTCAACCAAATCACTAGGGAGAGGCTGCAAGCTAGGTTGCTGAGAGTCTAGTTTTGCGTAATCGAGCATTTCTGAAACTAGGCTTTCAAGTTCATTAATGTCGCTGTTCATTTTTGCAATGTAGACTTCACTTTTTTCATCTAACAAACGCTCTTTGAGTATTGCCGTTGCAAACTTTAGGCGAGCTAAGGGGGTTCTAAATTCATGAGAAACCGACGAAGTCAGCTCTTGTTGAGCGGTTAATAAAAAGCCAATGCGTTGCTGCATTAAACTGAGTGTTTCAGTAATTGGTAAAAAAAATGATTTAGAGGAGTCAGAAAGTTGAAAGTCTTGAGCACCTTCAACCGCTTCGCATGCATTGCGTAATTTCGAAAAGTCACGCCAAAGTAAAAAGCTCCATAAGCCTACGGGAATACCCACAATAGTGAGCAATAATACGTATGGCCATACCGAAGTCGATACAGGGGTACCTAGCCCTATAGGGCCTACCTGCAAAAGTTCACTGTCATTAAGCGTTATGTACCAAACAACTCGCTGCTGTTTATCATATAAATATAGGTAGTGATGACTATTTAACTGAACCTGCTGTTCTTGAGGTAGCACTAAATCAGCGCGACTGATAACAAGGCTTTTGTAGTGTTCCTTTAATTTTGCTAATCCGTCAGGTGTTTGCGAAAGCAGCCAGAGCGACTGCCCAAACTCGTCATCGAGAAAAACGGTCTGCTGCGATTCATCATATGGCCATAATTGTTCTATAACGCCGCTAACAACGAACAATGAAACCACAATATAAATATATAAACTTGCAAACAGCTTTCCCATTAATGCCTATTAACCTTGTGTTTAAAGATCCCACGCATCAGAAACAAATAAGTAGCCTTGCCCCCATACTGTTTTTATTCTAAATGGTTTGTCGCTGTTGTCACCGAGCTTTTTGCGAATACGCGACACACGAACGTCTACGGTGCGGTCAAGCCCATCATATTGGCGACCGATCATATGTTGGTGTACATGCTCTCTACTAAGCACTTGACCTGCATTTGAGGCTAATAACCAAAGTAATTCAAACTCATGCGACGTTAGCACTATTTCTTTGTCAGAAAGTTGCACTATACGGCTAGTCTTATCAATAATTAAATCACCAAACTGTAACTCTTCACTCGCTTTTGTCACTGTTTGACCACGGCGTAGTAGTGCATTGACTCTTGCGAGTAAAACACGAGGTTCAGCGGGTTTAATAACATAATCATCTGCGCCCAGTTCTAAACCCAAAACTTGGTCAAAATCTTCGCTTTTAGCTGTTAACATTAAAATTGGTAGAGAAAACTTATCGCGCACTTGACGACACACGCTAAATCCATCTTTTCCCGGTAACATAACATCTAGTATCATTAAATCGACGTGATTATTTTCTAAATAACTAAATACTTCATCACCACGTTCTAAAGCTGCGACTTCTAATCCATTATGTTCAAGGTAATCTTTTGTGAGTTGTTGTAAACCAAGATCATCTTCAACAAGTAGAATTTTTGGCATTGATTGCTCCTAAATTAAAAAAAGCTCCATGGTGAACGAAGCCGACGCCTACTTTTTTGTACATGAGTACTTTGTACTTCAACCTGTGCTTTAGCTAATAACACACCAGATTTTGAATTGATTAAGGAGTATATGGTTTCGACCTGAACACGCGCTTTATAATTAAACTCTCCTGCGCGCTGCTGTTGCCAACAATGTATCTTTTTACTCTGTTCATATATACACACATCACCTACCACATCGCCCTGCCATTCAAACGTTAAATCAAGATCGCAAAAGTCCTGAACGTTTGAAATAACACATACTTTAGGTGACACAGTAAATGACGCAGCATGCACACGGCTAAAAGGCATAAGCAGTGGTGCTAAAAATAAAATGACCATTAAATATTTCATATTAAAAAGTGCGTTCTAATCCTAAAAATGCAGTCATTGAATAATCACGCTCTAAAAGTGGGCTGTCATCTATAGCTGAATAGTCATAATAAGCTAAATGAAAACGAACAGAATAGTCACCGCTTAAGGGGAATTTGGCATCAATTTTTGCATAGGGTTGCCAACTGCTACCAACATCTACCTCGCCCAATAAAGTTTCACCGTCTTTAAGGCCATAATAATAAGTATTTAGTTCCGCAGATTTATAATTTAAACCAAACGATGGCTTAATATTTATAGGTCCTAGTTGAGTATGGTATTGCCACTGTAATGCACCGCGAACACCGTTATACACATTTGTCACATCATGTAGTACCTGTACAGAAAATACATGGTGATCATTCACGTAATGATATGCAAGTCCTGCATCTAAGGCTACATGACGTTTATGCAGGTCATTTAAATTAATATTTTTTACTGAAGAGGCCTCTGCTGCCTGCAAATAAAACGGGCTATCTGCACTACTACCTTGCAGCGTAAACACATTATTAGGATGCCAATCTATAAAAAAGCGAGACTCAGTATTGAGCTCGCTAATAATGTTTAAATGGTGCTTAGAAGTTTGCAAAAAAGAATAGCCTAAGCGGCCATTGTCAAAAAACCACTCTTCAGCATAAAACGCTATTTGAGGAATAACGACTAAAGGAACATTGTCGCCACCACGCAAAGGATTAGTGATAACACCCACACCAGCGTTAATACTAAACATTAGCTGGTGAGATTGAACATGCTGCTCTGAGTATTCTTGTTCCGCGTACGTATTTTGCTTGGCATTTAACGTAAAACAAGTGAACAATAAATTTAAACTAAGAATGGTGAGTAGAAAAAAATTAAACCGCATCAGCGTAAATCAGAGCACAAGGTTATTTATTTACGTATGGTAACAAGGTTACCTAAAACTATCTGCAGCTGATTACAATCATTCACACTTTTTATACACAATGTAAAAGTTTAAACCCCTTATAGTGATTATATATCAGGGGCTATTTCAACTCGGTTGCGTCCATGTGTTTTAGCAATATAAAGCGCTCTATCGGCACGCTCAACCAACACAGAGCTTTTTGTAAATGGGCGTAGCATAGCTAATCCAAAACTGGCCGATATAGCACGCTTGTTATTTACATCTTGTTTTTTACGGATAGCCAGTTTCGAAATTTCTAATCGAATACACTCTGCAAAAGCAACCAAGTCATTTATGGTGTCAAAATAGGCGGTAATACAAAACTCTTCTCCGCCGTAGCGATAAACTTTCGCTTTTTCAGTTAAATTTTCTTTTACTTTTTTTGCCACTAGCTTAATGACTTCATCGCCTTTTTGGTGACCAAAATCGTCGTTAAATCGCTTAAAGTGATCAATATCAAACATAATAAGTGCAGCAAGTGAACTTTCAGTTGTTTGCTCTGAATATTCACGACAAAAATCAGTTATATCAGAGTCAAATTTACCTCTGTTATAAAAACCGGTTAATGGATCTGTGTCGGCAGCTTCTTTAGAAAGGTTAAGCGCTTCTTTTAAATCTTTGATTTCGTTATATGCAACCGATAGCTTTGTTTGAAACTCGCGGGCTGAGTCTTGCATAGCAATAGACTCATCGGTCAAGCGCTCTACACAACCAAGAATATCGTTAAAAGAGTTAGTATCTATCAGGCTGTTAATTTCGTTTTGTGAGTCAATAAGTGAAGTGCTAAAGCTTTTAGAATGACCCAGTGTAATACTTATATCTTGCTGAATGTTTTCAACCGTATTGTGAAACTTATCCGACATTTCTTGAAAAAGAGCTAAATCTTCATCACTTAAATGCTTATCGAATATTTCTTTTGCTTTACTTTGAGTACATGTTTGGTGCTCTGAAATAACTTGATCTAATTCAATGTTTAAAGACGGTTTATTACCCTGAAAATAGCAATACCAAATAGCATAATTAATAGGTGTTACCGGCATACGGTACTTCACCATCATAGGTACTGCTTTTTTTAAATACTGAGCGGAATGAGAAAGTGATACAGCATTATTCATAAAGAACTCTCAAGCGTCATTTTTATTATTAGCATTCAATGTTAAGTAATAGTAAACCTTTACGCAAGCCATAATAATACTATTTTATGAACTTATTTAACGGTAGATAAATCTAAATCGCTTTTGCGTCTAAAGTTTGTGCAATATTCCATAAAGCACTAATAGCGGGGTCGTTGAGCTCTTTTCTTAAAACCGCCAAGCCAATATCAAAGCCTTCTGGGGCCTGCATTTTTGGTGTAAGTATCTGTACTTTATCTATAAGAGGGCTGTTATCTAATACTATTTTAGGAACCATTGCGACCCCAAATCCCAGACTAACCATAGACACCATTGCCTCATGCCCCGCCACTTGTGCATAAATTTTCCCGTGAATATTGTTTTTTCGCCACCACATCTCTAAGCGTTGGCGAGAAAACCCCTGCTCAGGCACAATAAACTCCAAATCTGAGTAATCAGGCTCCTCACTACAGGATGTTAACTTTTCGGTGATCGTACACTGAACCTTTGGCCCAATAAGCACCAAGGGTGAATGGCCTATATCTACAAAAGCAATTTGGGCGGGTAATTTAGCGGGTTTAGCTGCTATCGCCATAGATTCATGACCATCTAATACACGATTTATAGCAAGCGCAGGGTCGCCCGTATTTAAGGTAATTTCTATATACTGATGCTGCGCTCTGAGTTGCTCCAAAATTTGATGCAAAAAGCTATAAGATGCCGTAACAGAACAATAAATACTGACTTTTCCATAAATATGCTGCTGTGGCTCTTTCACATTAGCTTTGAAGCGTTGCCAATTAGCAAGAGTGGCAGTGGCGTAATCAATAAAAGACTCTCCCTCTTTTGTTAACTTAACACTACGGTTATCCCGCATAAATAGCGCAACACCCACCTCTTCTTCTAGGTGTTTAATATTACGACTTAATGTAGGCGCACTCACATGACAAAGCTCACTTGCCCTAGCAAAGTGCAATGTTTTAGCCAGAGCTAAAAAATATTTTAAATGCTTATGATCCATAGCAACACCAGTATTTCATATTTTGAAATACTTTAATTCAAATATATCATTTTACGCAAGTGGCATTTTTAAATATGGTGTTTACAAGCGCAAAATACAGCGCATCTAACAAACATATTTATAGGACACTAACAATGGCGAATTACTTTAATACTTTACCTTTACGCGAACAATTAGCGCAATTAGCACAATGTGAATTTATGGACGCAAGCGAATTTACAGACGGTGTTAATGCACTTAAAGGTAAAAAACTAGTTATTGTAGGCTGTGGCGCACAAGGCTTAAACCAAGGCCTTAACTTACGTGATTCAGGTTTAGATGTGTCTTACACGTTACGTGATTCAGCTATTGCTGAACGCCGCCAATCATTTTTAAATGCATCTGAAAACGGTTTTACTGTAGGTACTTACCAAGAGCTAATTCCAACCGCCGATGTAGTACTAAATTTAACGCCAGATAAACAACACACAGCAGTCGTTAGTGCCATCATGCCGCTAATGAAGCAAGGCTCTACACTTGCTTACTCACATGGCTTTAATATTGTTGAAGAAGGCATGCAAGTTCGCGAAGATATTACAGTCATCATGGTTGCACCTAAATGCCCGGGTTCTGAAGTACGTGAAGAATACAAACGTGGCTTTGGTGTACCAACACTTATTGCCGTTCACCCAGAAAACGACCCACAAGGTCATGGCCTAGCACAAGCTAAAGCCTACGCTGCTGGGACCGGTGGTGACCGCGCAGGCGTGCTTAAATCGTCATTCATTGCTGAGGTTAAATCTGACCTTATGGGTGAACAAACTATTTTATGTGGCATGTTACAAACGGGTTCTATTTTGTGTTTTGATAAAATGATTGAAAAGGGTATCGATGCAGGTTACGCATCTAAACTAATTCAATTTGGTTGGGAAGTTATCACAGAAGCCCTTAAATACGGCGGTGTTACAAACATGCTTGACCGTTTATCTAACCCAGCAAAAGTAAAAGCATTTGAACTTAGTGAAGAACTAAAAGTAATTATGCGCCCACTGTATAATAAGCATCAAGACGACATTATCGATGGTACATTTTCACGTGTAATGATGGAAGATTGGGCAAACGATGATGCTAACCTTCTAAAATGGCGCGCAGAAACAGCTGAAACTAATTTTGAAAAAACACCCGCTGGTGATGTAGAAATCTCAGAACAAGAATTCTTCGACAACGGTATTTTGATGGTTGCGATGGTTAAAGCAGGTGTTGAACTTGCGTTTGAAACTATGACAGCGGCAGGCATTATTGAAGAGTCAGCATATTACGAGTCACTTCACGAAACACCGCTAATTGCGAATACCATTGCGCGTAAAAAGTTATTTGAAATGAATCGTACTATTTCAGATACCGCTGAATACGGATGTTACCTATACAATCATGCATGTTTACCATTACTTGCCGACTTTATGAAAAACATCGACACCGATGTAATTGGTAAAGGCCTAAGTGAGCAAAGTAACCAAGTAGACAACAAAGCGTTAATTGAAATTAATACAGCGCTTCGTGAGCATCCGGTTGAAAAAGTAGGTGCTAAATTACGTGGCTATATGTCAGCTATGAAAAAAATTGTTTAACGTTACCCTTTAAGTTTCGCTTGTTAGAAACCAAGCTCACATGCTTTGCGTGTGGGCTTTTTTATGGCCTATAGCTTAGTAACAAAAAGGTCTAATTTTATGTCCGTTAGCATTATTTAACTCTAAATAAATTGTGTGCTAACATCGTATTCTACTTCGTTGTAAAAAATTATTATAAAATGATACAAAACCTTTCTATTACTCAAAAAATCACAGCACTTGGCAGTGGCATCGCTATTTTTGTTGCAGCACTCATTGGCATTACATCGTTATATAGTTCTGAAGATATAATAGAACAACGTATGATTGAGTCAGAGTTACCAGGTAAGCTGCAAACAATTAGTAACCACATTGGTGGTGAAATAAACATGCTAATTGGTGCTGCAGAGCAACTTTCATCAAACGAGTTTATTTTACAATGGGCACAAACTAATAATAACGATGCGCTGCTTTTAAAAGAGCTAAACCGCTTGGTAGAACAATACGACTTAGCCACAGCATCGTGGGCTAACCGAAACACCGCACAATACTGGAATCAAGAAGGCTTTTTACGCGTACTAAAAAACGATGAAGCCGATGGGTGGTTTTTTGCATTCAAAGAATCAAGAAAACCCTACTCTATCAGTATTTATCAAGAGTCAGTGAATGATGTAAAAATGTTTATTAACCACCAGCAGGTGAATGGTAAAGGTTTAGCAGGGCTAGCTAAAAGCATTACTGATATGCAAAAACTACTGCAACAATTTAAAATTGAGCAAACAGGGTTTGTATATATTGCTGACAAAAGCGGCCTTATTCAATTACACAAAGACTCAAATAAAGTAGCCAAAGCAAATATTGATTCGGTTTATGAAGCGAACATTAGTAATGAAATACTAAGCTCAAACGGCTTTAAGCTAAAAGAAATCACACTAGATGGTCAAGCCACCCTTGTAGCAGCAACCCCGATAGAAAATACCGACTTATTTATTGTGGCCCAAGTTCCAAAAAGTGAAGTGTTTGCAAGCGTAAGTACACTTCAGTGGCAAATATTTACGTTTACCCTAATCATTGCCTTAATTGCCAGCTTAATTAGTTACTTGTTAGCGCGCTCGTTGTCTTCACCATTATTTAAAATGGGCGAATTATTCTCTCGTTTAGGTTCTGGCGACGCAAACCTAGCGTATAGATTACCCGAATCGAGCCAAGCAGAGCTTAATAACTTAAGTGCAGGGTTTAATCAGTTTATTAGTAAAATTGAAGTGGCTATTGGCCAAGTTGCCACAGAAAGCCACGATATAAAGCGCAGCTCTGACCATGTATTTGAGCAAGCCAAACGCAATTCTCAAGCAATCGATAGCCAAAAAGAGCAAACTATTTCTGTCGCGGCAGCTATTAATGAAATGGGCGCAACAGTTCAAGAAATTGCTCAAAGCGCTGCCAATGCGGCCAAACTTACCGATAACAGCCGCGAAAACACAATGCAAAGCCATAACCAAGTAATGCAAAGCCAGGCAACTATCTCTGCGCTTGCAAGCGACATTGACGGCATAACAGAGCAAGTGTCACTACTCTCTAAAAAGACAGTGGATATTGCCAGTATTATTGATGCAATTCGTAGCATTTCAGAGCAAACAAATTTATTAGCTTTAAATGCGGCAATCGAATCTGCTCGTGCTGGTGAGCATGGCAGAGGGTTTGCTGTTGTTGCTGATGAAGTAAGAGCGCTTGCAAACCGGACCTCTCAATCTACCAACGAAATTCAGTCGATGATTGAGGAGCTTACACAAATATCAGATGACGTAGTAAAAGACATTAGTCAGTCAAAAGATAAAGCACAGCAAAGTGTGGGGGCTATGCAAAGCTCAGTTGAATTACTCGATGTAATAAGCGAAACATCTAATCAAATAAATGACATGGCAACGCTTATTGCAACAGCTACCGAACAGCAAAGTAATGTAGTTGCCGATGTTGGCCGTAATATTGAGCAAATTAGCGAAATTAGCGACAACGCAATGAGTGAACAAATTAACACTGAACAAGCTATTCGTGACCTAGCAAATAGCGCTCAAACATTAGATGCCTTAGTGGCAACGTTTGAAAAGCACCGTTAAAACTTTCTGCATTACACCAATTCGCTTGATTAATGATCCCGAGGGGTTTGATATTAAAGCGAATTGGTATTAGGTACCCCTCTAGGCAAAATTACGACTAAACTTATTAAGACGTTTTTGTTTGGAGGTGGTTATGCAATCCCATCGATTTCAATCTTTGGTCATATTGGTGGGGCTATTTACGCTAAGCGCATGCAGTTCAATACCGCCTGCCCCGCCGCCAGTTAAATTGACCCAAATAAATTCGTTTGAGTCATATACTCTAGAATCTCCAGAAGAGATTTTTACTCTCAGCGACAATCTCAAGCAGCAGCTACAAAACCATCTAAAAAGTCAGCAATCTGCCCAAGCGCTGGCACACAGTATATTGAGCTTTTTACTTAAAAATGGTGATGATTCGCTTTCATATCAATCAGGGGCAACCCTCACCGCGTCACAAACCTTTAAAAACTTAAATGCAAATTGCTTATCGCTCTCTATTTTAGCGTATAGCCTTGCTGACTATTTAGGTATAAAAGCACGGTTTAATAAAGTACATATCCCAGAATACTGGGCTCTTAACAATGGATTTAATTTACTGACGGGCCACATTAACTTAAGTATTGATATCGCCATTGAACCTTCTAACCAGTCAGTATTTGTTTACCAAGGCAAAAAACGCTTAACAATAGACTTTGACCCTAATAGCCGCCAAGCTCGCTTTAAAACAACACCTATTAGCAAACAGAATATTACAGCCATGTTTTATAACAATAAAGGCGCAATTGCACTCGTTAATAAGCAGTACGATTTAGCTTATAACTACTTTAGCCATGCAGTTAAAGTCGACCCTAATTTCAGTGCTGGGTGGGGAAATTTAGGCGTATTGTTTAGACAATTAAACTACTTAACTGAAGCTGAAAAAGCCTACACCCACGCAATATTGCTTAATCAAAACAACAATACCGCACAAGGTAACTTGGCTGTTTTGTATCAGCTAACAGGCCGTTCGCAGTTAGGCACTGACATCTTAAACAAATTACATATCAAGCGTCAAAACAACCCTTATTACTATATATCGCTTGGTAATACAGAGTTTGAGCAATCTAATTTTACACTTGCATTAGCACATTATAAAAAAGCCTATAGCCTTTCACCCTCATTGCACGAAAGCCACTTTGGCCAAGCTCGCGTGTATTTTAAATGGGGAAATACCCAAAAAGCGACATATCATCTTAAGCAAGCGGGCAAAAAAGCTGACTTTTTACATGACAAAAAACGCTATGAGAGTAAATTAGATACATTACGTTCACTAACAGCAAAGCTATGACCATTAAATACTTTTTATGCTTTATTTTAATAAGTGTGTGCGCTAATAGTTATGGAAATGCCTTACACACCCAACTTATTGATGATTTAACTTATTTAGCCAGTAATGACCTAATGGGTCGAAAAACAGCAACAGAGGGCGCCGTAAACACTCGAATATACTTACAGAATAGACTTTCTGAAATTAACCTAAATGTGAGTGAGCAAACATTTACTTATAAGTCAGGCGTTTTTGAACAAATACAAGGTATTAATATTGTTGCTAAGCCAGCTCAATCAACACCCCATCCAAAAATTATTATTACTGCCCATTACGATCATTTGGGAAAACGCGGTGGAAAATATTATTTAGGGGCAAATGATAATGCAACAGGCGTCGCTGCCCTGCTTTATCTGGCATCTTCGTTACAGAATACAGAAATCCCTTACGAGTTTATATTTGTATTAACCGACGCAGAAGAGAATGGTTTACATGGCAGTAAACATTTTGCGCAAACACTTAATCCTAATAACGTTTTAATGAATATAAATTTAGATATGCTGGGGGTAAAAAAACATAAAGCCCGTGTGTATGCATTAGCATCGTACTCACTAAAACAAAAACTAAAACCTGTGTTCTGGGCTTTAAAAAACACTAAAATAACAATCAAACCGGCCTATTCGTCAAAACAAATGAATCGGCTAATTAAATCACAAAATATTGATTGGCATAGGGCAAGCGATCATTACTCATTTGCGCGTAACAACATACCTTACGTGTACTTTGGAATGGGTCACGACCCCCATCACCACACAACTAAAGACACCGCAGAGCACATCGACCTACCTAAGTACATAAACACGGTGCTCACGATAGAGCAATTTATTAAGCAGCTTGCTCAGGCCCCTGCTGATGATTTAAACGCTGAAACATAAGCCTCTTTTTTCGCTCTGGGTAGTTTTTTTATTTTGCATTCAAGCTTACTCGCCTCGCTTTTAGTTCCTACCTCTTGTTGATGAATAAGTAAAAGTGGCCCTTTACCTTTTAAATTTTTCGCCCCCTTACCTGCTTGATGCGTTGCAAAGCGCTTATCTACATTTGTAGTAATTCCGGTATACCAATGTCCAAACCGTGTTTGCACTATGTACAAGTGCCATAAAGTGTCTGGTGTGTGTGTTTTTGGCTCTGTGGTTAGTAAACTTTTTTCATTATTGGTGGTCAAAATATTACCTTAATACCCTTAACTTAAAACAATTGCTTAAAAGGGTTTTACCTTCAGTGACTAATCGGTATCATGCAGATTATAAAAAATAAGGATCACAACAAACAATGCAGTCGTTAAAAACTTTTTCTCTTTGGCTTATCGTCGCTTTAACACTTAGCTCTGCAGCAGGTTGCTCTAGCTGGGTATACAGAATAAACATCCCTCAAGGTAACTTTTTAGAGCAATCGGATGTTGAAAAGCTTCGTGTAAACATGACTCGAGACCAAGTTATTTATGTATTAGGCCGTCCTATTGCTAAAGATGCTTTTGATAACAACACATGGCGTTATGTTTACAGCTTTAACAAAGGCCGTGAAAACGAACAACATAAAGAGCTTGTTATTAACTTTGAAAATGAAAAACTTGTTTCGCTTTCAGGTGACTATGACCAGCCAGAAAATTTCAACACCCCTTTAGAACAATAATATTGTCGCTAAAGTAAAAAGGTAAGCATTGCTTACCTTTTTTTATACCTAAATTAACGCTCGAGTGGGCGACCGCCTGTTATTTTATTTGCTCGACCTTCTTCTTTTGCCTTTTCAGCGCGTTTTCTTCGTGCATCTTTAGGGTCTGCAATTAATGGGCGGTATATTTCAATACGGTCACCATCTTTTAATTCGTAGTTTGCCTTAACCGTTCTATTCCACACACCTAATGTCAGTGCATTTGCGTCTATTTCAGGGCACTTTTCAATAATACCCGACTGAATAACCGCTTGTTCTGCTGTGCAGCCTGGTTGCACCTCAAGCGATAAACAGGTAGCTGTAGTGGGTAAAGCAAATACAACTTCAATATTGATCATACTCGCGCTCCGTATACTTCTTTAGCTCGCGAAGTAAAAGCACTGACCATATTTTTTGCAACATCATTAAAAATTTTGCCAAACGCGAGTTCAATAATTTTGCTCGAAAACTCAAATTCAAGTTCTAAATAAACTTTACATGCATAGGCATCTAATGCTTGAAAATGCCAACGCCCTTTAAGTGTTTTAAATGGACCATCAACCAGTTTTAACAACACGGTTTGTTCGTCTATAAAGGTGTTTTCGGTGGTAAACCACTTTTTTATACCCGCCTTGGATATTTCTATACTCGCGGTCATGTTATTATGCTGTTGCGAAACAATTTTTGAATCAGAACAATTTGGTAAAAACTGAGAATAAGCTTCTACATCATTAACTAGATCAAACATTTCTTTAGTGCTGTACATAACCAGCGCACTTTTTTCTATTTGTGGCATACTCACTCCCAAATGTGTGGGCGAATTTTAGCAAGCTTTGTTCGTTTCCCCAAACTTTCATGACGCATAAATTAGATCTAATTTTTTAAAATCATTACTAAAAATCGATGTAAAACATCTCACATTACGTATATTATAGGGCACTATGGCTAAGAAAAATTCATCAAAATCGACAAGTAATACCATCGCGCTAAACAAAAAAGCGCGACATGAGTATTTTTTACACGATAAGTTTGAAGCAGGTGTCGAACTACAAGGCTGGGAAGTAAAAAGTATCCGAGCTGGTAAAGTAAATATCTCTGAAACTTATATACATCTTAAAAACGGCGAAGCATTTTTACTTGGTAGTCAAATTCAACCATTAAATAGTGCCTCTACTCACGTTATTTGCGACCCTATGCGTTACCGAAAGCTTTTACTAAGTAGACGAGAACTTGACCGCTTAGTGGGGGCAACTGAACGTGACGGCTATTCATTAGTCGCAACAGCCATGTATTGGAAAAAATGCTGGGTGAAACTTGAGTTTCATTTAGCAAAAGGTAAAAAAATGCATGACAAACGCGAAGATGGTAAAAATAAAGACTGGTCACGCGAAAAAGAACGCTTAATGAAGCACAAAGTATAAGTAAAGCGCCTAACTCAGTTAGGCGTTTTTTTTATAAAAAACTAATCGCCATTTGTTTTATTAATATACAACACGATTATTATTCACCCTAAATATGGAAATAAATAATTTATTACAATTTTATCATCAATCAATTAATTTAATTATTACTCTTATTTAGGCTGTATTTTTTATCTCTTGAATAAAGCATATGCGCCTATTTCAACCTCCTTCAGCGCATAAAACCTGTTTTAAAATCATCCAAAACCACACTAAAAGTCATACTAAAATCACATTTCGGTCTAATTGCTAACACTTAAGTTACATGATATTAATGTCGTCGCTTGTTATATCAATCCGATAAAATGTGGGATTTATTTAACAATTTAAAAGGATTGGTATTGAGCAACTAAACTTATTACATATCAACAAGGATTTAAGGATGAAGCAATCAATTGCATTTACACCAAGTATTATTATTGGTGCAACACTTTCACTATCAGCGGGCTTTACAACAACAACCTACGCTGCTGAAGAAGCAAAAAAAGTAGAACGCATTGAAGTTACAGGCTCGCGTATTAAACGCTCTGACATTGAAGGCCCTTCACCGGTGCAGTCAATCAGCAAAGCCGATATTGAAAACATGGGTTATGACAACCTCCAACAACTCCTCGAAAGAATGCCTGTAGCAGGCAGTGGTACTTTTTCTACACGTGGTAATAACCAAGATTCAACGGCAAATGGAGCTGCCGCTGTAAGTTTGCGTGGCCTAGGTGCCGACGCAACGCTTGTGCTTATTAACGGGCGAAGAGTCTCAATTAGTGCATTTGCCGAAGGTATAACAAATTCGTTTGTCGATATAAACAGCATTCCAGTATCGGCTATTGAGCGTATCGATATTTTAAAAGACGGTGCATCTGCAATTTACGGCTCTGATGCCGTAGCCGGTGTTGTTAATGTTATTTTGAAAAAAGATATCGATGGCGTAGAAGTAAACTTAGGTTACGGCGGCACTGACGGTCCTAACTATGAAGAGACAACTGCAAGTGTTGTATGGGGCACTACTAGCGAAAAAAGCAGTGCGTCGGTAATCATTGATTACTTTAAAAACACATCGCTTTCATCAGATGAAATGGGCCGCTTAGGCACCGCTAACCAATCACCTTATGGCGGTGAAGATTTCCGTTCTTCTCGTGGCTTTCCTGGCTACTTTTACGTTGATGGCGTAAAAACAATTGACCCAGATTGCCCAGCTGAAAACGCAACAGCAAGCGGAAGCTGTTTATTTGATTATGGTCCATTTGGCTACATTGCCCCTGCCGCTGAGCGTATTGGCGCTATATCGCAATTTGAATATCGTTTTGACAACGGCATTACGGGCTTTTTAGAAATGGCCGTTCAGCACAATACCTCAGTTGCAGCCGGTGCACCAACGCCACTTGACGAGGATGCCGGCCTAACGGTACCAGCAAATCATCCAAATAATCCTTTTGGACAAGACATCGAAATTGGCCGCTACCGTACTGTCGATGCAGGTGCACGCCAATGGGATATTGAATCAGACACAATGCGTATTGTGGCAGGCTTAAAAGGCGAAATTAACGACTGGAGCTGGGAAACAGCAGTACAAAAAGGGCGGAGTAAATCAATTCAAACCGGCGACCGTTCGCAAGGTTGGGTTCGTACAGATTTCTTACAACAAGAAATTGACGCAGGTAACTACAACCCATTCGGTGGCACTTACAACGATCCGGCTGTTGTAGACAGAATTACCACCAGCCTTGTTCGTCGTGGCGAATCGCATATGACTTCATTTGACGCAAACATCACTGGTGAAGCATTTAGCTTTGGTGATGATGTTGTGATGATGGCTGCAGGTATTGAATACCGCGAAGAAGACGTTAGTGATATTCCAGATGACCAATTCCAACGTGGTTTAATATTTGGTACTGAATCTGTATCGGCATCAGCAAACAGAGACCAGTACGCCGCGTATGTTGAGTTTTCAATTCCACTTGCAGAAACCCTAGAACTGCAACTGGCAGGTCGTTACGATGACTACAGTGACTTTGGTACGACTACCAATCCAAAAGTGGCACTTCGTTGGGCACCAACCGATGAAATTACGGTTCGTGGTTCATGGGCTCAAGGCTTTAGAGCTCCGTCTCTTGCACAAGTTGGTTTAGGTCCATCTCAAGAAAGTCAGTTTTTTGTAGACACCTACCGCTGTCAGGCAACGGGTAAAGACTGTAGCGCTCTTGATTACAACATTGAGTTTGCAGGTAACCCAGATCTACAACCAGAAGAGTCTGAATCATGGAACGTTGGCTTTATTTGGGCACCAACAGCAGAGTTTGGTTTAAGCGTAGACGTGTGGAGCATCACACAAGATAACAAAATTGACGAGCAAGAATTTGGGCCTATTTACGCCTCTGAGTGTAATAACCAAAACAGCACCGTGTGTGTTCGTTTAGCACCCAATGGTGGTGATGCACTCGGCACAATTCAAAAAATATTCAGTACCTTTGAAAACGTATCATCGCAAGAAGTATCGGGCGTAGATATTTCAACAAACTACAATCACTCGCTTGACGATTTAGGCTTATTAAAATTCAATTTAGAATGGGCATACCAAGATAAATTTGAAAAAGATGGTCGTGATTACACCGGCGAATATGGGTACCCAGAGCACCGCTTTATCTTCTCAACTAACTGGGAAATGGGCGCGTTTAACACTAACTTAAACATTAGCTATGTTGGTGAGTTTGAAGATACGCCAGATATCGATTTCGATGGTAACTTAGATTTCGACACCAATACGTCGCGTATGGTTGATTCGCAAACACTGGTTGACTTACAAACGTCTTACCGTGTTTCTGATGCAGCAAAAGTATCGTTAGGTATTAATAACTTATTTGATGAAGAGCCACCATTTGCAATTGGTGACGGTGATTCTGATTTATACGGCTATGCGTCAGGTGTTCATAACCCTCGCGGTCGTTATATTTATACTAAAGTGAGCTTTTCTTTCTAAACGCTACATAATTAAAAAAACCGCCAACTGGCGGTTTTTTTATTTAAAAAAAAGGGCTAAATTATAGCTCGCCTTCGTTTTCAGATAGGAACTTAGCAACACCTTCAGGGCTTGCATCCATACCTTTTTTACCTTCAGTCCAACCAGCAGGACATACTTCACCGTTTTCGCTGTGGAATGCAAGTGCGTCAACCATACGGATCATTTCGTCGATGTTACGACCTAGTGGTAAATCGTTCACTACTTGGTGACGTACGTTACCTTCTTCGTCGATTAAGAACGAACCTCGAAATGCAACACCCGCTTCTGGATGTTCAACGTCGTATGCTTTACAAATTTCGTGTTTAACGTCTGCAACAAGTGCGTATTGTACTTTACCAATACCGCCGTCAGCTACAGGCGTGTTACGCCATGCATTGTGAGAGAATTGTGAATCGATAGAAACACCAATTACTTCAACGCCGCGCTTTTTAAACTCTTCAAAACGCTTATCAAATGCAATAAGTTCAGAAGGACATACAAACGTGAAATCTAATGGGTAAAAGAAGATTACAGCTTTTTTACCTTTAATTGTTTCGTGTAGATTGTAGCTATCTACAATTTCACCATTACCTAAAACTGCTGCAGCGGTAAAGTCTGGTGCCTGGCGGCCTACTAATACACCCATTTTATTCTCCAAATATTTTGAGTTTGTTTTCAATTGCTTTCGCAATGCTGGTACATATATGGGCGCTAAAATTTAAAAACCAATAGCACCAACATATAATTGTTTTGTATATTAAATATAAATATTTGAAAAAGACAATCGTATTTACCGATGTAAGCAATCGAAAATACCGAATAGAAAGAATCGAATAGAAAATACCGAATAAAAATTAAAACACCGCAAATACAAAAAAACCTGCAAATGCAGGTTTTTTTAAATGTTTAGTCCATTATATCCGACGGCATATCACCACGAATTTTTTGCCAAATTTCACCCGTTTGATGACCATATTTACGCATCATAGAAATTGCACCATCGTGCTCATTATTTTGCGCTAATACAGTTAAATCTTTATAAAACTGGCGGGCAAGCTCGCGGGTACCCGGATCTGAAAAGTAATGGCAACCAATTTTAGAATAAAACCCTCTAAAACCATTTAAAATTAAAACGTAAATTCGGTTATTCCCTGCAACGGCTAATTCGTGGTGCACTTTATAGTCGTAATCAGCAAAGGCTTGTGCAGTATCTTCAAGTTCGTGGCTTAATGATAAAATTTCAATAACACGTTCAGGATTAAGCTTAATTGCAGCACGGGTGTAAATAGCACTTATATTAGTACGAGCAGACAACAACTGATCTGTCAGCTCAGGCATTTTATCTTCGTCTAAACGTGCTAACGTTTCTAATATATTCAAGCCCGACGTTTCCCAAAAGTTATTCACCTTTGTTGGTTTACCGTGCTGAATAGTTAGCCAACCGTCTCGCGCCAAACGCTGTAACACTTCGCGTAATGTAGTTCTTGTTACGCCAATTAACTCCGAGAGCTCTCTCTCAGCTGGTAGAATTGAACCTGGAGGGAAATCGCCATTCCAAATAGACTCAACTATGTATTCTTCAGCAAATCCTGCTGGGCTTTTTGCTTTAAAAATTCTCATCCAATTCCCACTCGAATTAATCTACAACGTTTCGCTTACACGAATAACTGACTGATTGTACCAGACGAAACTCAACTAACAAGTAAAGTAAGATATATTGTTAAATTGATCATACACATCAAGGTAAAGTTACTGAGGAACGTGAATTTCCGACCTTTTTAAAGGAACAAACATAGCTTTCAATAAAACAAATTCATTGAAAATGTCAAATTAGAATTAGGCTACACACAGGGTAAAGATGCTGATACTCAATGTAAGCAACCTACCATGAGCCGGTATGGGTAAAACCAATGTAGACCGGATAAGCGAAGCGTCATCCAACACAGTGAAATAAAGTGATAATTTAATGCTATCGGGTGACTGGAAAGCAGCATTTACACGCTATTGCACCAAAGTCGCTTGTTATGCGGACGTTACTTTGAGTACGCTAAAACTAACTGTATGAATACTATTGCCCCCATTACATACATATTAATAAGTCCAGATGGCAATGCAGCTAACGCTGCATTGAACCACGAACATAGACTGAAGACAGGTGCGATCGGTGACCGCCACAGGACGCAATAAGTAAGGTCTGCTCTTTTACTAGAAATAGTAATAACCAACGACAAAATTGTCAGGAACAATTTTGAACAGCGAAGCTGATTCACGAAAGGCAGGACGCCTGTAGTCATATCAGCAAGATAACCGACGACATTACTTGCTTCATCCTATGTATTAACTCGCTCTAATTCGAGCTGAAGTAATTATGGCTTAAAAAGTTAAGCAAGGATCAGTGTGTTTAACATGACAGTGGGAGTCATACCAACGCCCAAAGCAGCGGCCGAGCGTAGCGAGGTCCAGCCCCGCAGGGGCGATGCTGCCTTTGCTTGTTAGTTGCTTAAACCTCAAGATTAGACACCTGCTCTTTTAGAACTACATTTAATTCTTGTTGACTCATTTTAAACTCTTCATAGGATCTCGATGTTATTTCAAGCATCACATCTTGAAAGCACGCTACATAGTGCGACAGCCCAGAAAACAACGAATCGCTATGTCGGGGATGTACTTTATTTAGTTCAATTTGCTCTTTTATCCATGGAGAGTTTTCAACTTCGTAGAAACCATAAAAACCTAAGCCATACTTAGTCAAAGGATGCCCTCCCCGCGCTTCATCGTTTGGACTGCCATATTTGACCAGCCTAGACCTAAATTTAATACCGTATATGGAGTCATCAGTCCTTTCGATTAGTAGATAAACATCGTGCTGAGTTGCCAGTACAAAGTTTTCATACGAAAAATCATACTCCCGACTCAACTTGATCTCTTTAACTCTAGGATTTTTCTCGAACAATGTACTGAATCCTTATGGGCAACTAACTTTTCAATAACGGTCGCAGGCACGTGGGGCATAATGGGGAAGCCGCCCAGCGTGTATGCGTCCCAGCGAACGAAGTGAGTGAGTTTATTGAGTTGTTAGGCCGTGCTGATAAGTTAGTCATGGCTATTAATAAAACTTTGTAACTCATCTGAGAAGTCACTAATTTGTTTAACTTCTAGAAGGCCGTCTGATTTCATTAATGCAAGTTGCAGCATAGCTTTAGACCTTGCATTGTAATCGAATGTGTTGGCGATACGTTTGTCGCTGTTTTCCATCAATTTATACAAATAAAGATATTTTTCATGATTTGAAAGTTCGGGGTTATCGATTCCTTTACGCACTTCGTCCAAAACTTGCTGGCAGCATTTATCTAATGCATCTGCCTTAACTTGTTTGAAGTGTTTCCAATCTGCCTCTGAAATCATGTTTTACCTCTATAGGCCTGACGCCTCATTAAGAAGCGAGTTAAGGCTTGCTAAACTAAGTGACGAAGGAACTCGAGCAAGCCGTGACGAGTCTTTCTTTAATGACTTATAGTTCGACCAAGCCACTTAATTTAAAAGTAACTGACTATTATATTAAGTGGAATATGCTTCTGTTGGTTACGAATATTGAATGACAAACATCCAATGTTTTTAACAAGACGTTCGAGCCAACAGAGCACCTCGATTTCAAAACGCATACTCAGGGATTGCCGACCAAGACTATCTATAAGACCTGCGAGAAACCAGATTTAAGCACATTCCGTCCTTAACTTTAACCGTAGGCGCTATAAAATGAAAGCATATAACGTTGATAATTTTGCTGCACTCATTGGCATTGATTGGGCCGATAAAAAATATGATATTTGTGAGCATCCAACAAGCACTAATAAATATCATTACACCGTTGTTAAACACAGACCTGAAGCGTTGCATGAATGGGCTATGGATATTAAACAGCGTTATCCAGACCAAAAAATAGCGATTGTTTGCGAACTTAAAAAAGGCCCGCTTATTTATGCATTAGCTAAATACGACCACCTTACTTTATTCACCGTTAATCCTTGTGCTGTTGCTAAATATCGCCAGGCTTTTACGCCCAGTGGCGCAAAAGATGACCCATCAGATGCCTTTCTGCAAG
This sequence comes from Pseudoalteromonas sp. S408, assembly GCF_005886645.1. Taxonomy (NCBI): domain Bacteria; kingdom Pseudomonadati; phylum Pseudomonadota; class Gammaproteobacteria; order Alteromonadales; family Pseudoalteromonadaceae; genus Pseudoalteromonas; species Pseudoalteromonas sp. S408. The sequence continues at coordinate 49,483 of NZ_PNDY01000013.1, forward strand.
TTGAAATTCTTAAGTTACACATGGATAAGCTCTCTGTCATTGAGCCCGAGTCAGCAGCTATGCGAACGCTGTCTCAGCTTGTTGAATATCGCCGAAGTTTAGTGCAAGACAGTGTCGATTTATCCAATAAAATAACGGCGACATTAAAGAATTATTACCCGCAGGCACTTGAATGGTTTAAAGAAAAGGACACGTATATATTTTGCGACTTCATTCAGAAATGGCCATCGCTCATTGCGGTTAAAAAAGCAAGAAAACAGACCTTACTCGACTTTTTTGAGAGTCATAATTCACACTATTGCACGGTTAATAATGCACGACTAGACAGTATTAAAAATGCGATGCCATTAACTCTTGACGAAGGAGTAATTGTACCTAATCAAATGCTCGTTGAAGTGCTTATCACGCAATTTAAAGTGTTATTAAAGGGCATTGAAAAGCTCGATAAAGCAATAAAATCGGCTTATAAAGCCCAGCAGGATAAAAAGATATTTGATAGCTTACCCGGCGCAGGTCCACAACTCGCCCCACGATTACTTGTTGCTTTTGGGAGTAATCGTGCGCGTTACAATGATGCTGCAGAACTTCAAAAGTACGCAGGTATAGCGCCTGTTATTGAGCGCAGTGGTCAAAAAATGTGGACGCATTGGCGTTATAGTTGCCCCACTTTTTTAAGGCAAACATTTGTAGAATGGGCAGGCTTTTCTATTCGTTATTCATTTTGGGCTAAGGCGTATTATGAGCAACAAAAAGCCAAGGGTAAGCCGCATAATAGCATTATTAGATCACTGGCATTTAAATGGATAAGGATTGTATTTAGGTGTTGGAAAACGAATACACCCTACGATGAATCGACATATTTAGCAGCATTGAAACGCAGAGGCTCACCACTTTTAAAATTTGCAATTAATAGCTAAATTTTACTAGTCGTCCACCTCAGGGCGTGTTGTTATGTAACTATTCCACTATAAACTGAACCGTTACATTTGTACTGTAAGTTATTTTTTCAAATGATGTCTGGGATCGCTCTTCACTGTTAACACTTGAATAATCACTTCTCTTAACTCTACTTCCCGTTACTACAATTCTTTCAATATCGTCATTTGCAAACGAGGCTTGATTAGTAAAAGATATCGGCTTTAGTTTGAGCCCTAAACTTTTAGCGTAAAATTCTTTTTGTTTTAATACTTTATTTAATGCTTTTTCTTTTACTTTTTGTTTATAAAGTTCTTTTTCCGAGTGCCTGTATTCTGTACTTATTAACGTGACTTCATCGTAGGAATCTACAATTTTTGCAATACTTTGTAGGCCTGTTTCATTGTTTATAACAACAGTCACAGTGTTAGCAACTTTATAACTATCAGGTTTATTCCCAAACCAACCATAATCAGGTGAAGTTGAAAACTTTGAGTTTTTAATGTTTTCTAATGGAATTTTATTGGCGGTTAGTGCAGATGATATATCAGCCCTAACTTTAGCGTTTTTACTTAATGATATTGCTAATTTATCATCTTCCGTTGTTACTAACAGACTCAAAACAGCTTCATCTTTGAATGCAATTTCTTCGGCGCTTTCTGTAATAGATATAGTTTTAACTTCAGGGTGTAAAAAGCTTTTAAGCTCCTTAGGGCTACCTTTTAACTCTGTCTCTGCTGAAGCAGAAAGTGTAAAAAGTAATGCAATAGTCATTATTTTAAATTTCAAGAATACACTCCATAGTATAATTAGTTACATAACGCCGAGCTAAGCGGCGTGAAATGGTTGGCTAAATTTTGCGAGGCACGAGCGAAGCCAACCTTTGAACGTCCGTGTTTGAGCGATTTGTTAGGTAACTATTTGAACCAACCAGACAAATTTTCTATGTCTATGAACTCACAACCATTTGACTCTGTTATATGAAGAGTAGAATGCTCTGCATAATCTTTTTTAATTTGAATATGTACACCATGAAATTTAGGACTTAAGAAAGTAACTATATCGCTAGGTGAACGATACTCTTTTTTTGCATATTCTTCATCCCAGTCATAGACAGGAGTTGGAATATATAATTCTGAATCCTCTGTACCTTCAAGATCATAAATTATTGCTGCTGTGTCATATTCCGAAGGGATTCTAATATATAAATCACATAAGCCAGTAAAGCGACCACAGGACAATAGTGCTTCTACCCCAAGCGAATTTTTGTCACCTGCTTTAAGAACAAAGCCTTGCATATCAAAACAACCATTTGAAGCATACGAGCTAAATGCTTGAAGCATTAAAATCCACACTAGATATTTGCGCATGACCTTCCTTAGTTACCTAACGCCCTAATAATGGGCAAAAAATTGTTGGCTAAAATGTTGAGGAACGAAAACAGCCAACTGTTTTTTGTCCTTATTAATTAGCTTGTTAGTTTGCAATTTTAAACTCCGGTGCCCAATCATCGCTTACAGAATGGTGCTTGTAAAATGCATTTATGATCTTTTTAGGGTACTTGGAAAATCGAGCGCTTTTTAAATCACTAAAAAGACTCAGTGACTCAAGTGATAAGTCTTTTGGAACCACACCAAATAGCTCTAGGTACTTTAAATTAGGGAGCATTGATAAGGGACATAGTGAATCAATTATTGTCTTTTTACCCGAGGAGTCCCAGCTTGGCAATGTTTCAAGTGAGATCGTTTCGAGTTGTCTTAAAATAGGGAAAGTTTCAAGGCTTGAAATGTCTGGCAAATGAACAATTGATAACAGCTTTAATTTCGAGCACTTTTCAAGGAAATCAAAATCATCCTCAGGCAATGTCGCTATAGATAGTTGCTCTAAATTCACACAATTAGAGATTTGATTAAGCGACTCAAAGTTACAATGCCAGACCGTCATAGAAATAACCTCCTCAGGTTTTTCTATTTGTGGCATAACTCTACTTTTATCTCTCATGAATTCGATGTGCACGGTGCTTCCTTGCAAACTAACATGTTTATAGCGAGCTAATCGCGCGTATTTCTACCAAAGCGTAGCTCGTTTTCTTATTGGTTTATTTTTAACAAACTTGTCAACTAATTGCCAGTGTTATTAAAATTCATCAGTGCTCGTTTTTCCTCTCAGTATAAAACGAGCGACTGGGTCGTTTTCTTGACTATGCGAGCGACTGAGCTATAACTGTATATACATACAGTTAAAATTCGACGGATTGAAAATGAAAACTCGCTCTGCGTATTTAAATTACATTGCGGACTATATGCTCACTCGACAATATTCATTAAGAACTATTAATGCTTATTTGAGTTGGATCGCAAATTTTATTCACTTTCACAACAAACGCCACCCAAGCTCAATGGGAGATTCAGAAGTCGAAGCGTTTTTAGACCATATTGTATTAAAACGTAACATGTCAGCTAAAACACAATGTGCAGCTTTAAATGCGTTAGCTTTTTTATATAAACATATTGTCAAAAATGAACTTTCGTTAAACTTGAACTTTGCACGAAGTAAGCGACAGCCCAAATTGCCTGTTGTGATGACCCCTGATGAGGTCAAACAATTGATGGTTCATCTATCTAAGCGATATTACTTAATCGTGGGGTTAATGTATGGTAGTGGCTTGCGAGTGATGGAGGCTGTGCAGCTGCGAGTAAAAGACATTGATTTTGATTATAAATGCATTCAAATTTGGAACGGGAAAGGCAATAAGCATCGTATCGTTACACTTGCAACTGAGTTGCTCCCGTTACTTAGAAATCAAATTATGCAAGTTGAAGAATATTTGCGATTAGATTTACAAAACGAACAATACGCAGGCGTATGGATGCCAAACGCTTTAGCTCGTAAATATCCGTCAGCTAACAAATCACTCGCGTGGCAGTACTTATTTCCTTCCTACAAATTAAGTAGTGATCTAGAAACCGGCGAGATACGGCGTCATCACTTCCATCCAACATGTGTTAGAAAAGCGGTTAAAAAGGCATTAAAGCAAACCAATATTACAAAGATTGTTACGCCTCATACCTTTCGTCATTCTTTTGCAACACACTTGTTACAAAGTGGAGCAGATATAAGAACGGTGCAAGCTCAGTTAGGTCATACAGGTGTTAAAACCACGCAGATTTACACTCATGTTTTACAGCAAGGAGCAAACGGTGTTGTTAGCCCGTTAAGCAAAATTTTCTAGAGTAAGGCCTACTATGAGGCAAACAAATGGGCAAAGCACATATTTTCCAGTAGTAAAAATGTAAATCCATCAATACCACAATATGCATAAAAACATATCACAGAGTATTTCAACATGGCCTTTTAGAGTACTGGAACATTTTTTGGAGGATAGCTATAAAACTTTTTTATCTCACTCTTTTTGTTGCCGCTTACTTTTTCGTGCGTCATAATCTAACGCCTTATTTATTAGCGGACTTTTTATGAACTGGCTTGCGCAATTACCGACTCAACGAACACCTTGGCTTTTATTTTCTGCGATTGTTTTTATGCTAGAAGTAACCGCATTGTTTTTTCAATACAATATGGGGTTAGCGCCTTGTATTATGTGTATATATCAACGAACCGCGGTATTAGGATTACTTGGCGCGGGTATTGTTGGGTCAATTAATCCACAAAGCAAAATAATGCGTATAGTTGCTTATATTGCTTGGGGAGTATCGAGCATTTGGGGGTATTTAATTGCCCGTGAGCACATAGATATGCAAACAACCACCGATCCATTTGCGTTTAGCTGTGAATTTGAGCCTAATTTTCCATCGTTTATGCCGCTGCATGAATGGATACCAAGCTTTTTTGAAGCCACTGGCGATTGCGGTAACATAGATTGGGAGTTTTTATCGCTTAGCATGCCTGCTTGGATGGAAGTTATTTTTGCATTTTTTGCACTGGCATTTTTTATTGTATTGGGTAGTCGATTAATACTAAAAAGAACGGTTTAATAATTATGTTTACATTTTTTTCTAGCCAACTTAAACAGTTACAGCATTTAAAAATACGCGAGAGGCAGCTTGTTATAGCACGGTCTTTATCAATGTTGTCGCCAACAGACCGTGTATTACTCCGTATTATCAAAATATTGCTATTAAGCCCATTATTTTTAATATTTACCCTTTTTGAAGGTTGGTTAATTATTCCCTTTTTACTATTAGGTGGACTTTTTTATCCGTTATTAACCGCCCCTGTTGATATTAATTTTGCACGAAGAAACCTAGACGAAGCACTACAACAACATGAAAAGGGCGCTTAGCGCCCTTTTTTTTAAAGTTTAACTTTACCTTCTAACTTGCTCATTACTTTTTTACCTATCCCCTTCACCTTGGCTAAATCCTCAAGGCTTGTAAATACACCATTTTCATCTCGGTAATTTACTATTGCTTGTGCTTTTTTCTTACCAATTCCAGGCAGTTTAGCTAACATTTTAGCATCTGCATCATTAATGCTCACCGCCTCGATGGGAGCCATAGATTTGCTTACTTCAGGTAATTGCGCGTAAGAGGTCGTAACAGGTAGGATACTTAATAAGCTTGCTATAAGTAAAATTTTAAAGGTTTTCATTTTATCGTCCTTATTGTCCATTTTAGAACATATTTATTTTAATTATTAGGAACCCAAAAATAACAAACGCGAGGCTAGCCACTTTGGAGGTACCTAAATGCATTATCACTTTTCTCCGAAATCCTTAAAATGCAGCTGGTACAACCAAGTGATATATTAAATAAAGTTAAGTTACCGTTTTTTGTCAAATTTAAGACACTTAAAAATTACAACTCTGCGCTTGCATATTTACTTGCAAACCTTTACTGTATATAAAAACAGTAATCTTATGGTTTTTTATAAACCACAGTGCCAAGCAAGTTTGCAGGAGAAATCATGGCTGTTGTTGTTAAATATGTTGTAGAACGAAACGGAGTCGAACGCATGACGTTTACTACTAAAAAAGAAGCTGATGCCTATGACAAAATGCTAGACATAGCAGAATCACTTGAGCTGATGCTAGAAAAAGTAGACGTGCCATTAAGTGAGCAACAAATAGAATCGCTTGCGTTAGAAATAGCAAAAAGCAAAGACGACTTTATGTCGGTACTTAAAGGTGCCAAAGAACCTGCTACTGCTAAAGCGGTAAGTAAAAATAAAAAGTCAGATAACGTTGCATCGATAGACGATAACAACGCCAAACAAGCAAGCTAAATATTTTGCAAAAAGAAAGGGAGCAACTTAGTTGCTCCCTTTTTTACAGCTTTTATAAAAACAAATATTAATTAAAGCTCTTTCTCTACTTCATCAAATAACGTTGTTATATCTGAATTAGGCTCATTGGTTGCTAAACTTACAACTACAATAGCAATACTCGCGAGTATAAAGCCCGGGACAATTTCGTACATTACGCTACTTAAACTTTCACCATTGATTGTGAACGGGCCGTAAATCCATAGTAAAACGGTAACCGCACCCACAACCATCCCCGAAAGCGCACCCGCAAAGTTCATACGTTTCCAGTAAAGGCTAAACAATACAAGCGGCCCAAATGCAGCACCAAAGCCTGCCCACGCATTACTTACTAAATCTAAAATAGAGCTGTCTCTATCGTACGCTAGATAAATAGCGAGTATTGCAACAATAGACACGCTAATGCGCCCTACCAGTACAAGCTCTGCGTCGCTGGCTTCTTTACGTAAAAATGTTTTGTAAAAATCTTCAGTTAGTGAGCTTGAACTTACTAATAGCTGAGATGAAATTGTACTCATAATTGCAGCTAATATTGCAGCAAGTAAAAAGCCAGCAATAAGTGGGTGGAACAGGAGCTCTGAAAGGATCAGGAATATAGTTTCAGGATCATCCACTACTATATTATTCTCGTACGTATAAGCCGCACCAAAAATACCTGTACCTACGGCGCCTATTGCAGCAACAATCATCCAAGACATACCAATACGACGCGCTGTTGGCATATCTTTAACACTGCGCACCGACATAAAACGCACAATTATATGTGGTTGCCCAAAGTAACCCAGGCCCCACGCCATTGCTGAAATAATACCTAGCGCAGACCCTGCACCTATCCAACTAAGCATGTCTGGGTTAACGCTGTTTAAGGTTGACTGCAATGGTTGATCTAATAATGAATAAGCAACAGCGGGCACTAAAATAAGTGCAATAAACATAATACAGCCTTGCACGAAGTCAGTTAAACTAACCGCTAAAAAGCCACCAAAGAGTGTATACAAAACAACAACACCCGTTGTGATATACAGCCCCATTTCGTAGCTTAAGCCAAATGAGCTTTCAAATAGTTTACCACCGGCAACAACGCCTGAAGAGGTATACAGTGTGAAGAACACAATAATTACAACTGCCGATACAACACGTAGTAAATTTGATTTATCGTTAAATCGGTTAGAAAAGTAATCAGGGATGGTAATAGAGTCATTCGCTTTTTCAGTGTAAACCCTTAGACGCGGTGCAACTAAAAAGTAGTTTAACCATGCACCGGCAATTAAGCCAAATGCAATCCATGTGCTACTTAAGCCAGTAACAAACATGGCGCCAGGTAAACCCATTAAAATCCAGCCACTCATATCTGAAGCACCCGCTGAAAGTGCTGCAACACTTGGTGACAAGTTTCTACCACCCAGCATATAACCAGAAACATCACTTGTTGACTGCTTATAGGCATATAAACCAATACCTAGCATAACAACAAAATATAGTGACAATGAAATGATCATTCCTGTTTCCAAATTCGCCTCCATAAAACAATTAAAAGTAGCAGGCTTTTGATCCGAATATTGACTCTTAAAATTTTATAATAAAGTCACTATTAGGATAAAAGCATTCTTTCGGACTATATCATGCCTGCCATAAAAATCTCTATTTGTTGTATTTTCTTAGTTTAAAAATAATCATGTTGAAAACGATTGCTAAAAAAAGCGTTTTAACATGTACAAAATAGCTAAGCGCATTTATTTAATAATGCTATTTCATTATTTAGCAAAATATACAGCATGCTATTTTGTATGTTTTCTAATATATTATTACAATAGCGACTGACTTGACTGACACGGATTTTTTTATGTATTTTTATGCTGCGCGCCAACCTATTTTAAATCGTGATAAAGAGCTTATTGGCTACGAGCTTTTGTTTCGTGATGGCGTGGATAATGTATTCCCCAATATAGATGGTGACGAAGCAACTACGCGCTTAATTGAAGGCAGTCAGTTTAACTTTGGTTTAGAAGACTTAACCGATAACAAGCCTGCTTATATTAACTTTACACTCGAAACCTTACTTAAGGGTTACCCTACCCTATTGGGTAAAGACACCATTGTTGTAGAAATACTTGAAACAATTCAACCCGGTAAACGCTTACTTGCTATTGTTAAAGACCTAAAAGACAAGGGCTATACCATCGCGCTCGATGATTATATTCACCAGCCGGTATGGCGCCACTTTTATCCGTTTATCGATATTATTAAAATCGACTTTTTAACGTGTGATTTAGCAACAATAAAAACCATTATAAAAGAGCTAAAGGCACAACCGCATATAAAGCTTTTAGCAGAAAAAGTAGAAACATATGAAGCATACAGCTTAGCGTTAGAGCTTGGCTTTGATTACTTTCAAGGATTTTTCTTTTCAAAACCAGAAATGGTTAAAAGCAAAGCGCTACCGCCATCAGAAATGGCCCTTGCAGAATTACTCTACCAAACGTCAAGTGTAGAGATGGATCTTAAAAAAATCACCGATGTATTTGAACGTGATGTAAACCTGTCTTACAAACTACTTAGATACTCAAACTCAGCAGCTTTTACACGACGAGCGGAAATAAGCACAATAAAACAAGCGCTTATTGTTTTAGGTGCTCAAGAAATTAAAAAACTGCTCTCTTTGTTATTTGCTGCACAAGTATCGGCTGATAAACCGGTAGAGTTAATTAGGTTATCTCTCACGCGCGCTCGCTTTTGTGAACTATTAGCTATTTCACATGGGCAAATGAAAGATACAGGCATGGCGTTTTTAACCGGTATGATGTCGCTAATGGATGCCATTTTAGATGAAAGTATGCAAAGTGTGATGCAAAAGCTTCCTTTATCTAACGACATTAAAGCGGCATTGTTAGATAACGAAGGATTATTAGCGCAATATTTAAACCTTGTTAAGCATTACGAAAAAGCAGATTGGTCACAAGCAAACGACATTTCTAAGGCACTCAATATTGCCGACCAAGTTCCTGATGCTTATCATGAAGCATTAAGCTGGGTTAACGAGCAAATGAGTTTGATGGTTAATACCTAAATATAACGTAGGGTACTTAGTAAACCTTATTTCATAATAAAAACGCCAGCATTTAGCTGGCGTTTTTACGTTTGATTCACTTATAAACTTTCTAGAAAGTCTTCATCAAAGTCGGCTGGCTCTTCTTTAATTGGCGGATTGCCATCGTAAAGCTCGAATAATTGACGTTGAAAATAAATATCTTTTACAAATAAGTAGGGGTCAAGTGAGTCATTTAAAAGCCCTTCTTGCGCCATTAAAGACGCGCGTGCTTCTACTGCTTTTAAAGCAAAAACTAACACAGTTTGTGGCGTAGTTAGGGCTATTTCTGGTAATACAAAATTATCTACTACGTCACCGGTTAAGTTTCTTGCTGTTGTTGGCCCCATTGCTGGTAGCATTAAGTATGCACCATCACCAATGCCCCACACGCCCATTGTTTGGCCAAAATCTTCATCTACTCGATTTAAACCAAGAGAACTAGCGACATCAAAAATACCAAAAATGCCCACTGTAGAATTCACTAAAAAGCGTGCAAGGCTAACACTGGCGTTACCCGGTTTACCCTGTAGCCCAGCATTTACCATATCAACCGGTGCAGTTAGGTTATCCGTAAAGTGAACAATGCTTTGACGCACAGGCACAGGAGTCACAGCAACATAACCCACTGCTGCTGGGCGAAGTATGTAAGCGTCTAAAACATCCATATTAAAGTCATACAGCGGACGGTTAATACTTTGTAATGGATCTCTTTCATCGACTTTACTTTCTGGTACTTGCGCACAACCGGCAAGTATCAAAAAGCTTAAAAAAGCTAAACTTTGTCTTAACATGTGTCGTCCTTAAGGTATTAATGTATCTATTTTAAGTTGGTATTCACTTACGCTTTCACGCTTTAGTGAAGAGGAATGCCCTTCTAATTCACCTGAACTTGGCATAACAGAGTCATCTAACGAAACACGCGCCGATATAATAATATCTTCTGCGCTAGATAAGTTCATACCTTCAACCATGGCAGTGCTGTCGTTTAATTCAACTGTAATAGGGAATGAATACGAAGTGAGTTTTACAGCAGCAAGTGGCATTGGCGAACCGCTCGCGGCTTTTGCAAATACAAACAAAGTCCCTTCTTGCGGCAATTTACTAATAAGCTCACTGGCAACATTAACGGTAACAGCAATGCTATTGGCTTTAGTTACTGGCATTACAGAACCTTCGCTTTGCATTTGCAGTTCAATATCTGCAATACGCTGAGATATTAAGCCATAACGAGAATCATTTTTTTCCATACTGGCTAGTAATACTTCAAATGCAGCTTTGGCTTGAGGCCAGTCCTTTCGCTCGTAAGCAATCAGCGCTAATAACGAAATAGCATCTAAATTAGTGGGCTCTGCATTTAATACTTTTGACAACATACCCGCAGCACGTGTCATGTTGGCTTCACTGCCTTCAAGGAGTAAAATTTGGCTGTAACTTATTAATACCTGTTTGTTATCAGGGTTCATGCGCAGTGCTTTATCAAATGATTGCTGAGCCATATCAAACTCATTCAATGACATCGCAACACGACCGAGTAACATCCATGCCATTTCGTCATCGCCTGATCGACTTAACTTAGTGCGCAGTGCCAGTGCAAATGCTTGTAGCTCATTTTGAGTAAGCTGCTCGCCTTTTTGCATCACTGCGCGCTCACCGTATTCAGTCAGATTATCCATGGCATCGTGCCATGCTGATATTTGTTGTTGGCTACCTGTTAAACTATAAAAAATACCGCTTAGTGCAATAACAAATGCCCCCCCTGTCAGGGCAAAAATACGGTTGTTACCTTTACTAATCAATGATTTTTCTGGTGACAGCTCATTAAGTAAGCGGCGTTTTAGTTCTACTATCGATTCAGAGTAGTTAACATCATCAATACGTTGGTTATCTAAATCAGTCTTTAAATCGACTAAACGCTGTTCATAAATACTTATAAGCTCTGCATTTGCGTTATGAGTAATTGTTTTAACACGCTCTTTTTGCAAAAAAGGCAGCATAACAAACGCCAGTGCAATCAGTGTGAGTAAAGCAAAACACGCCCACATTAAAATCATTTAACTTTGCTCCTGACGTTTATTTTGTTCAATTAGCTTATTTAAAAGTACTTCATCTTGGTTGCTCCAGGTCTGCTTTACAGACGCTTTACGCTGACGGATTACAATAAAACCAAATCCAACAATAACAATGAGTACCGGCAATACCCAAAGTACCAGTGTTGCAGGTGTCACAGGTGGGTCGTAATGAACAAAATAACCATAGCGGTCAATCATGTAGTCAATTACTTCGTCTTTTGTGTTGCCTTCTTTAACTAGCTCTACCACTCTTTCACGAAGGTCTTTGGCAACAATAGCGTCTGAATCTGCAATATTTTGGTTTTGACATTTAGGACAACGAAGTTCTTTTGTAAGCTCTTCAAAACGAACCGCTTGCTCGTCGGTATCAAATACGTAGCGATCAGCTTGTGCTAATGCGCTTGTCGTTAGTAAAAGGCTGAGTGAAAACAATAGCCACTTCATTATTTCAGCTCCTGCATCATAGGTGCAAATTTAGAACGCCATACTCGTGGATTAATATCACCGGTATGGTGTAGCAAAATGGTGCCGTTTTTATCGATTAAAAATGTTTCTGGCGCACCCGATACGCCCAAATCTAACGACAGCGTGCGGTGTAAATCCAAAATATTAAACTGATAAGGATTACCCGCACGCTCAAGCATGTCTTGTACTTCAGTACGTAGTGCTTGCATGTCAAAAGGACCATCAAAGTCTGCGTCGTAACCTTGCACATAATACAAGCCAATAATTTTAACGCCTTGCTCTCGCAACTTTGTTAAGTAACCCAGCTCTGCTAAACAGGTTGGGCACCACGTGCCCCACACATTCAATAAATAAACCTCGCCTTTTAACGCTTCGTTGGTCCATTGCTTGTTGTCTTGCATTAAATCAGGAAGGGTAAAAGCCGGCATTTCATGGCCAATTCGCCCTGTTTGTATTTCACGTGGGTTTGCAAACAGCCCTTGGTACAAAAATATACAAATAAAAGCAAAGGCTAAAAGAGGCGCTATGGCTAACAATTTACGGTTCATAGCACGCTCTCCGCCGCAGCTTTTCGAGCTGTTTTTGCAGATGTACGGTAACGTTTATCAAACAAAATCATAAACCCTGCAAGTGAAATTAATACACCACCAATCCATAACCAACGCACAAACGGCTTATGGTATATGCGAAGCGACCAAGCTCCTTGGCTTAATTGCTCGCCTAGAGCAAGGTATAAATCACGAGTAAAACCAGCGTCAATGGCAGCTTCTGTCATGAATTGCATGCCAATGTCGTATTTACGTTTTTCAGCGTACAAACGAGTCACTACGTCATCGTTTTTTAGCACCGTAACAACACCAGCATGGCCACTGTAATTAGGTCCACGAATTGTTTTAACGCCTTCAAAACGGTAGTTATATTGGTTTAGCTGCACTGTATCACCCGGCTTCATCGATACGTCGCGCTCAACCGAGTACGCAGAGGTTAGCGCAACACCCGCAATAACAAATGCCATACCAATGTGGCCCAACACCATGGCCCAATAACTAACACCTAAGCGTTTTAACCCTTCTTTTAATGAGCCATGCACTGCAGCTTTAGTCACAATGTCAATCAAGGTTGAAATGGCAACCCACACACCCAGCGTTGTTGCTAATAGCGTAAGTGGTGTGACTTCATCGTAAGCTGAAAATAACCATACACAAGTAATTGCCACACTGGCCAAAACACCCACTGCGATTTTATTTTGTAAAAACGCCCATTTGTTTTGCTTCCAGCGTAAAAAAGGGCCAATACCCATTAAAATAGCAAATGGCACCAGTAGTATTGCAAACATCTTATTAAAAAATGGTTCGCCTATAGAAATACTGCCTAAGCCCATTTCTTTATGCACCATAGGCAGCAGAGTACCTAGTAATACAATTAAGGTTGCCACAACTAAAAAGATATTGTTTAGCCATAATGCCACTTCGCGCGATACAAACTTGTATCGACCTTCGCTGTGAACCTGCGATACCCTAAGTGCATAAAGCGCTAAACCACCGCCAACAACTATTCCTAAAAAGGCAAGTATAAACAAACCTCTGTCTGGATCTGTTGCAAACGCATGAACAGATACAATAATGCCTGAACGCACGATAAACGTGCCTAGCAAGCTTAACGAAAATGCAGCAATTGCCAGTAAAACGGTCCACGATTTAAAAATACCGCGCTTTTCTGTCACGCTTAGCGAATGAAGCAAAGCGGTTGCAACAAGCCATGGCATTAGCGACGCGTTTTCTACTGGATCCCAAAACCACCAGCCACCCCAGCCAAGTTCTGCATAAGCCCACCAACTGCCAATTGTAATACCTAGGCTTAAAAAGCCCCACGCGGTCATTGTCCACGGGCGTGACCATTTAGCCCATGTATTGTCGAGTTTTCCAGTTAAAAGTGCTGCAATTGCAAACGAAAATGCAACCGATAAGCCAACATAGCCCATGTAAAGTAATGGCGGGTGAATAATCATACCGGGATCTTGTAAAAGCGGATTTAAATCTCGTCCTTCTACCGGAAAGTAAGGAAGTAAACGTTCAAATGGGCTTGATAGAAGTAAGGTATACATCATGAAGCCGACTCCTAAAAAGCCAAGTACACCTAAAACACGGGCACGTAAAACCCAAGGTAATGACTTTGAACGAGCAGCTACGACAGCAGTCCATCCAGCTTGCATCACTAACCAAAGCAAAATTGCTCCTTCATGGCCGCCCCAAGTCGATGTTATTTTGTAATACCAAGGCAGTGTGCTACTTGAATGATAAGCCACATATGACACGGTAAAATCATCAGTTAAACTTGCGTATATAAGCGCAGCAAACGAAATTAATACAAACGCAAACTGACCAATAGCTAAAGAGGGGGCTGCACGCATTAAGCGAAGATTACCTGTATGTGCGCCCCAAAGTGGAAAAATACATAATAAAACGCTCAGCACCATGGCGAGAGTTAAAGAAAAGTAACCAATTTCTGGGATCATAGCTAATTACCACTATCTAGGTTGTATTTTGGTTTTTCGTGCTTAATGCCTTTAACCGCCTCAGCAACTTCTGCCGGCATGTATTCTTCATCATGCTTGGCCAGTACTTCAAACGCTTCAATGACATTAGGTTCAATTAAAACACCTTGCGCAACAATGCCCTGCCCCTCGCGAAACAGATCAGGTAATATACCTTGGTACTTCACGGTAACTAATGGACCTGTATCAATTAATTTAAAGCTTACTTCTAAGCTTTTCTCGTTTCTATCAACAGATCCTGGGACGACCATGCCACCAATACGCAGTTTTTGGCCGATAAATGGTTTTTCTTTATTCGGGCCTTTGCCGTCAATCAATTCACTTGGGGTATAAAATAAGTTTATGTTTTCTTGTAAAGCGTAAAGCACTAAACCTATGGCAGAACCCAAGCCAAATAAAATAGCAACAATGACTAATAAGCGTTTTTTACGTCTGGGATTCATGATGCTTGCTCCTGCTTGGCTTGCTTAATACGCTCTTCGCGCACAATTTGTTGCTCTACTGAAGCCATAATACGTTTAGTATCTCTTAAAGAGCTCACTAAAATACCCAGTAAAATAACTGCACATGTACCAAATGAAAGCCATACATAAAACCCATAGCCTCCCATTGCAATAAAATCAGAAAAAGAGTCAAACTGCATAATTACCCCCTATTAAGCAACTGGCGCACCCATGGGCGATGCTTTTCTCGTTGCAAAATTTCATTTTTAAGACGAATTAAAGTGACTGTGCCAACAAACGCTGCAAAGGCTAAAATATTTACCATTAATGGCCAAAACATGCTTGGGTCAACTG
Source organism: Pseudoalteromonas sp. S408 (assembly GCF_005886645.1). Classification (NCBI taxonomy): domain Bacteria; kingdom Pseudomonadati; phylum Pseudomonadota; class Gammaproteobacteria; order Alteromonadales; family Pseudoalteromonadaceae; genus Pseudoalteromonas; species Pseudoalteromonas sp. S408. Next base: position 64,651 of record NZ_PNDY01000013.1, read on the forward strand.
CATTGGTATTGAATTTAGTAATGCTTGCTCCTTGATGAAGGGTATTCCACCATTCAACCGAAAAGTGAATTATTGGTAAGTTAATCACCCCTACAATAGCCAAGATTGAAGCCGCGCGACCAGCCGCTTTTTTATCTTCAAAAGCGTGGTATAACGAAATGACGCCCAAATATAAAAATAATAAAATAAGCTCCGATGTAAGTCGTGCATCCCACACCCACCAAGCGCCCCACATAGGTTTACCCCATGCAGCCCCGGTTATCAGTGCTATTGCCGTCATACATGCGCCAACAGGGGCTATTGCAATTACGGCAAGTTCTGCATTTCTGAGTTGCCATACAAGTGCAACAATAGCTGCAATGGCCATAGAGGAATATGCCCCCATTGATAAAATGGCAGAAGGAACATGAATAAAAATGATACGGTAGCTGTCTTTTTGTTGGTAATCGGCAGGTGCAAAACCAAGCCCCCACACCCAACCAACGAGCATACTGACAACCGTAACTACGGCAAAATAAGGCAAGAACGTATTGCATAACTGGTATGCACGCTCTGCTTTAGCATAGGGATGTAACCACTTCCACATTAACTTATACTCACTTTTAAAGCTGACGATATGGCGATTGGTGCGCTAATAATAGCGATAACTAACATAGCACCAAGGATGGCAAGTTGTCCGCTATAATCCAGCGACATAACACTGGTATCGATAGCCGACGTTGCAAAAATTAAAACTGGAATATACAAAGGCAGTACGAGTAAACTCATCAAAATACCCCCTTTTTGTAGCCCAACAGTCAGCCCAGCCCCTATTGCACCAATAAAGCTTAATAACGGTGTACCCAGTAATAACGTTAAAACAGTGGCCACCAGCGCATTACTGTCTAAGTTAAGTAACAACGCAAACAGTGGTGTCATGAGGACTAGGGGCAATCCCGTTACCACCCAATGGGCTGCTACTTTCGCAAGCACTGTGAGTGACAAAGGGTACGATGAAGCAATTAACTGCTCAAGAGATCCATCATTAAAATCATCTCTAAACAATTTATCTAAACCCAACATGGTAGAGAGTAAAGCGGCAACCCAAATAATACCGGGCGCCATTCTAGCAAGCAGACCGGGCTCAGGACCTATTGCTAACGGAAACAAAGAAATAACAATTAAAAAAAACAATATTGGGTTTACAATTTCAGCTCGCTGGCGAAAAGCAAGCTTCACATCTTTAATAAAAACCGCGCTAAATAGTAACCAATAAGAGTGTTGACGAGTCATCAGTGACGATACTCCAATGTGACTGTTTGTAAATCACTAAAATGAGCGGTTAAATCTTGGTGAGTAGTTAATAATATGGCGCCATTATTATTTAGATGTTGAGTAAATCGCTGCTGCAAAAATGCAACACCGCTTTTATCGAGTGCGGTAAATGGTTCGTCTAATACCCATAATTTTGCGTCGCTTAGCCAAAGCCTAACTAATGCAACTCGTCGTTGCTGGCCTGCCGACAGCATTCTAACAGGCACGTCTTCAAGGCCCACCAAACCTAACTTTGCCAAAATTGGATACAGGTCGGGCTCATTTGAATAGCCGTTGATGCGTAACCAAAAGCGTACATTTTCAACAGCGCTCAACTGTATGTTAACACCCGTTTTATGGCCTATAAAAAGTAAGTCGTGAGCAAACTCTTCATAGTATTTATTTATTGAGCGTTCTTGATACAAAACCTCGCCTTCATCAGGCGCAGAAAAACCGGCGATGATACGCAATAGCGATGTTTTACCAGCCCCGTTAGGACCCGCTAATTGCATGATTTGACCGCTTTTAAGGCTAAAATTAAGGTCCGCAAACAAACAACGTTCTTGCTTGATGCAGGAGACGGACTTAATGTGTAACAAGATGACGATTCTCTCTGCCAAAAATTAGGCGTTAGTCTACCATAATGATAGGGTAATACGAATATTGCTTTAAAATCGATTCACTTAAAATAGAGAAAACTTGATTTAAAATAATGAATACGCCAACGCAAATAACATTATCTAATTCATTGGTTATCAATTCATCAACTAATAACCAAACCAATGAGTTACCACAATTACCAGGTGAAGTACTTGCGGCTAAAAACATTCAATTTTCTAAAGACTCCATTACCCTTGACGTACTCGTTAATAAGCATTGGCAAACTCTCAGGCTAGGTACAACCCATGCGCCTCAATCTTTAGACAAAATAGCCAGCGCTAATATTCAATTAAGTGCAGATGGTAAACAGCTTGCTATTTTGCCCAATGTAACAACACTCACAATTAATAAACCCGCTCAATTACAACGCTTACTCAATTTTATTAGTACCGGTGCCGAGGTTGAAAGCAAACCACTTGCCGTTCAGGTTGCTTTAACGCCGGCACCAAAATTAATTATTGATAAGTTCAATGCCAGTATTGCCATTAATAAAGACGTGGCACAATTGCTCAGCACAGAGCAACCCTTAAAGCTCGTTATGAGCACCAGTAGTAAAGGGGCGCAAATTAATGTTATTAATCGCTTTGCTGATACCGTTCATACACAGCCGCTAAGCCAAACGAAGCTGGTTAAAATGCTAACAAGCTTGTTACCTAATGCACAACTACACGCAACGCCAAAATTAGCCATTTTAACGCATCCTCAAAAATCAGGTTCTTTTACTACACAAGTATCGAACGCGCAGCTAGCTGAACTTCCTCGTTCGCCAGTAAAAGTAAGTCTAACAAATCAAGCAGACAAGCTAGTAATAACAACACAAGCCGAAAACGCAAAAGTGATGCTAAGTAACTCTTTTTCCAAGCCCTTTAATGAATTACTGACTGCGCAACACGCCAATTTATCAACCTCACCCACACACAATAATAGCAGCATCAAAGTAAGCCCATTGGTGAGTACTCATAGCCCTATAAAATCGTGGCTTCAAACAAGTTTTAGTGATTTAAAAACGCGAATTAATGATGCCGTTAGCTATTTTGAAAACAAATCGTTTGCAAACGAAAATAAAGCTCAACTCTCGCCATCACTCACTTTAAACAAGCAGTTAAAAGCCGCCCCCCCCTTAACAAATAAAATTAATGTAATTGAGCATGCAGGTATACAAGTTGCTACTAATGCGCAAAAGCCCAGTGGTGATCGTGCTAATATTTTACCTAAGCATTTCTCTCAACTGCCGCCTATTGTACAGTTAACGCAGTTAATAAAAGCAAATGTCGCTGTTTGGCAATCTCCTAACGCCAAAGTTGTGAGTAGCCATTTGCAAATACCTGATGCAAAAACAACAAATACATCAGAAAATAAGCAGCCACAAATCGAAAAAGCCACTCAGCAAAGTAAAACAGCGCTAGGTACACAACCAGTTGCACCGTTAAGCACTCAAATAAAAGCAGAACACGCAGCCAAAAATACAGAGCAAGTATTAAAAAGCTCAACAGCCCAAGTTCAAACTACCTTGAATAACGAACCGCAAAAACAAACTAGAGTTAAAGAGCTAAATTCTCTGCCTCTAACAAAAGTGGGACTTAGTCATGTGCAACAAGCTAACACAGATAATAAACTGGCCACGCTGCCTATCCCCAAGCCTAATAGCCAAACAGCTCAGCAAACACACGTTGTATCTTTAACACCAGCAAATAATAACCTTTTAAGTACAGTTTTTAATAACACAGCGACTATTGCTTCACAAAGCCAAATGCTTCAACCTATTGAAGCTAAAATATTAACACCGCTTTTAAAACTGCCACCATCGCATGACTCAACTCAAAAAACCTCAGAAGAAAAACCCCCATTGAGCAGTCAAATAGCCGATATTCAAGTTAAAGCCACTAAACAAACACCTGACCTTAATGCATTGGTTAATCAGGCTTTTAATCGGATGGTATCAAGCAGCAACGTCAGCCCGACTGCTGTGCAAAGAGAAATACTGGCGACATTGCAACCTCATAGCTTAACGCATGACACCCTGCAAAGTAGCTTCACCAAAGGGCTTGAGCAGCTAGCCGTCAGTATTTTGGCCGCCCCTATTATTAACCAATCTGTAACCCCTATTACTTTTGAGTCAAAAACAGGTATTGATGCATTACTACAGGTGCTTATGCCTACGTTTAAAACTGGCAAAGCAAGTTCAAAAATACTCGAGCAACTGCAGCAATCACAAGTTCAAGCGCTTGCTGGAGAGCTTGTTCAGGTTAAAAACACGCTCACACAAGTTAATGTTTCAACACCTAACCAGCAACCTGAGAGTAACCCGCTGGCACAATTTTTATTGCCGATGAAATTACCGCCAGAAGCAGCCCAAACAGAAATAGCTCTTGGGCAATATAAAAAGCCATCGGCAGATAAACTAGAGCCGAAAAACGTATGGTTTGTTAGATTAAATTTTGATTATGCCGAGCTTGGACAACTGCAAATTACAGCCGAGCTAATGGACAAATCACTCGACTGTCAGTTACTCGCGTCAAGCCAAGAAGTGAGTGCTATTGCGCACCCTCACCTTGATAACTTGCGCTCAAAACTTGCTAAACATGGCTTACAAGTTGCCGAGCTAAACCTAAAACGAGGCGAAGCAACCCATGCTGCTTTTTATAAATCTCATGCAATTATTAATATTAAGGTGTAGTTATGAGTGCTCCCCCTAAAAGCAAATCGGCAATTGGCCTTTTATACGAAACCGGAAGCGCCCCCACGTTAAGCGCTAAAGGCTTTGGCGAATTAGCTGAAGAAATCATTGCAGCAGCAAAACAGAAAGGGATCATGATCCACGAAGACCCTGACTTAGCAAAAACCTTATCGCACCTCGAATTAGGTGAGGAAATTCCAAAAGAGCTTTATTTTGTGATTGCAGAACTGATTGCGTTTTCGTATGTATTACGTGGGCAATTTCCACCAGGATGGCAGGACTTTCAGGGTAAGTTGAATATAAAAGCTTAACATTAGGAAAGGCGCTAAGCGCCTTTAACGTTTACTTTGGTAAATTAGTCATTTTTTTCTGCTCAAGCATTTCTTTCCAATGCATTACTTCGCTTGGCAAAATAGGCGTTTTACCTTCAAAGCCAGCCACTTCAAGCATTTCTTCAATACTAATAACGCCTTTTTTGCTTTTAAATACACCACGCACGTAAGCTATAGCATGCAAACCTCGGTCAGAGTGGAATTTTTGCTCTATATAAAAATACTTATGATCCCACCCTACTAACTTAGTGCTAATGGTGTATTTTTGCATCGGTTTTATATCACGAATATAAGTGATTGCTGTTGCATTAACGATAGGAAACCATCGGCGTTTCATTATTTGCTTAAGTAAACCAACACGCTCGGTCATCCACGTTCGCGACAAGTCCATCATTGCCAAATAACGCGAATTAGTTAAATGCAGATTAATATCACAGTCAGTCGGGAGTGCTTTGTAGTCAATATCTACGGTATCAAGTAAATCTTGATAGTGTTTATTACGCTTAATTTTAAAAAATAATAATAGGAGTCGAATATATAAGTTCACAACAAAGGTCTTACCAGTAAAATTTAATTGAGTGTATCACAAGCACTTGCGAAGACGAATGTTCTCCCTTACTCTTAATTCACTCATATATATAAAAATAAAACGCTTATGAAACCTCTACTACATATAATTACGTTTATTGGATTACTTCTACCAAGCTATTCGGCGCTAGCTGATTTTTCACTGCCAGGAAAAGGGACCATTACCTACTCCACTGGAATACAAAAAAACTTTGAATTTGGTTTTGCATGGCAGCAAAAAGCTGAACAATTTAAAATTGGCGCTAAAAGCTACGCTATGCAAAGCATTCCAAGTTCATACTCAGTGGCTATTACACTATCAAAAGATGAAAGCCAGGTATGGGTGCAAGAGTTTAACAATGGTTTTATTGAAGGGTTTAATTGGCAAATTGGCGAGCATACTGTGTCACTGAAAAAGCAAATGTTTAGTGACCGAGTAAAAGGCGATTACGTTATAGAGTTAAATAACCGTAGTTACTTTTTTACCCGTAACAATGCCAGTATTGTTATAAACTTTAATGAAGACGGTATTGAAACTATTGCTATTGATGGTGTTACAAAAAATATGGGCACTAAAAACTAGTCCCATATTTCTGTTTTAGAAAAATCTAAACCTTAACGGTTTTTCTATTAATACCGTAGTCGCGTAGCTTATTTGCCACTGCGGTATGACTAAGCCCTAAACGTTTAGCGAGCTGCCTTGAACTTGGGTAGGCTGGATAAAGCTTACGTAATAATGTGGCTTCAAAACGTTTTACTGCTTGATCAAGCGATCCCTCAAAGTCTGACTCCAAATACCCTAATTCATGCGTAAACGTAGGCAGTTGTAAATGCTCTAAACGTAACTCACTGTCATCTAACAAAGACACTGCACGGTAAATAGCATTTTCAAGTTGGCGTACATTACCCGGCCATGGGTATTCTTGTAAAAAGCTTAAGCACTCTTGTGATAATAACGGGATTGCGTGGCCATTTTGCTGTGCGTATTTTTGAATAAAGTGCTCTGCGAGAGGCCCTACATCAGCTTTACGATCTCTTAACGGTGCAATTTCGAGTGTTAATACATTAATTCGGTAGTATAAATCTTCTCTAAAAACACCTTCTTGTACCATTGCGGGTAAATCTTTTTGAGTAGCAGCAACAATACGAACATTTACCTTTACTTCGTTCTCATCGCCTACTTTTCTGAAAGTCCCGTCTTGTAAAAAGCGCAAAAGTTTAGTTTGCAATTGGGTCGACATTTCACCCACTTCATCTAAAAATACAGTACCGCCATCGGCTTGCTCTAGTACACCGCGTTTAGGAGCTGCATTTTCTTCGTAACCTGCATAACCAAATAATTCAGACTCCGCTACATCGTCAGGTAACGACGCGCACGAAAGCGCAATAAACGGCTTAACTGATCGATTAGATGCATAATGACACGCTCGCGCAAGTAACTCTTTACCTGTGCCCGTTTCACCAGTAATGAGTATTGGGGCTTCTAGTTGCGCCATTTTTCGAGCTTCACGAACAACACGGCGCATTGCAGTACTAAAGTTATGAATGGTTGCAAAGCTCTCTTGTCCGTAGCGTCTGAATGCACTAACTTGCTGCCCTAAACGACTTTGCGACTTAATATTAATAACGGCACCAGCTAACACATCGCCTTCACTGCCTTGCGGCACGGCAATAGGCAGAATATCAGCAATAAAGTCTTCTCCAGCGACTTCAACTCGGGTGGTTTGCCCCAATACTTCTTTGCCTTCCAACCAACGAGTAAAGTTAAAGCCTTTGAGTAAGTTATTAATATTGGCACCAATTACTTCTTTTTCGCTTAACTGCAGGTCTTTACACGCAGCATCATTACATAAACGCACCCAGCCCTTAGCGTCAATAGAAATAACCCCATCAGGTAATGCACGTAATAAGGTATTTAATTCGTTATGCTCTCGTTCAGAAGGAAGAAATGCGGTAGTGCGTACATCATGCACACCATCAATAAGACGAATCGAAGGCATGATTTTTTGAAACTGCTCAAACTCAATTTCGGGAAAGCTCACATACATACGGCAATTAACAGAATCAACCTCAATACCTTTTAAATCAACACTGTAGTTAACTAAAATATTAAGGATTTCTTGGGCTATACCGATTCTATCAGCACAGTGAATATCTAGACGCATACATCCTCAAAGCAGGAAAAACTAAATTAGCCGAATAATACGCTAAGTCGCTTTGAGAAGGTAGCTTATTGTAAACATTTTTGGACAAACTTGCGTTTTAACTAAGGCGCAGGAATAACAGCCTAAATACGCTACGCAGTAGTGCTAGCCTACTGCATAGCTAAATTGTTTTTTAACCTTGAGGATAGGCAGACCATTCTTCGCCATCAAGTTGTATGTAAGGGCGTTTATTAACGTACATCATAATTGTACCCGCATTTTCGGCTACTTTTGATGCTTTAGGTAGGTTTCCTACTAAATTTGCAATGCTGTTGTTGCCACCAAAAACATTTGTTTCAAGTGCTTTAGCAACAATTTCAGACAGGGCAAAGTAGCTAGTCGATTCGTTAATCATAATTTGCGAGTAACTTTGAACATCCGGACCAATAAATTTAATAGCCGTCGGCACAGATACAATACTAGGGCTGGGTATTTCGCGAAGGCCAGCAAATTGAACTTTGTCACCTTTTAATGCTGCGCCATGCTCAGGCACTATCATTAACATGACGTTACGACCACGCTTTTCAAGGTTTTTAATAAAGCGGTTAATATCAGACAGTAAATTAGCGTGCCTGATTGGGTAACTTTCAAGGCTATTCATACGTTTTTGATTAGCTAACTGGTTACCGTCGTGCAAACTTGTTGTGTTGTAGTACATTGCACATGGCTTACAATCGTCAGCCTCATTTTCAAGCCAGTTGTTCAATACTGCCCCGTCAGAGTATATAGGGCTATTATCAAACCCATATTGAGCCACCGGCATTGAGCTGATATTAAGTGGTTTATTATTCAAACCACCAAATTGATCAATTAAACCTTTAAAGTTATCAAAATGCCCATCGTGGTTCATTACCACGCTACTTTGATACCCTAACTTTTCTAAGTTTTTGAATAAATAGCACTGCTCTGGTGCATCGTTAAATAAAGCGGTTTGACTGGTTTGCCCACAACTTGCTCGAAGCAACCTAATTGCGGCAGGCCCACTGTACGATGTAGCCGAATTAAAGTCTGAAAACACCACATCGAAGTCACTAAACATATCTTCAACACTGACACCAATGGCACTTAAATCATCAATTGCCATAGAGCAAATATTTAACACAATGACATCAAATAACTCACCATTTACCTGCGAAGGAAAGTGACTCACTAGGTGGCTTTGTTGCTGGTAAAAATCAGTGAGTTTTTGATCAGGTGTTTGAATGGCGCGAGTAATAACCTGTGTTTGTTGCTCAGGTTGATTATATGGGGTGGTATTCGCTGAGTTGTTTCCAGCAACAGTTGACGATTGTTCGCTGTCTCCCTGCCAGCCAATAATAAGTAACCCCACAATGGTGATTGTTGTAAAGCGTAACCACTGCGATGTGTACCAAAAGCAGACTGTGATAACAAATAATGCTAATAACATATCAACACTAATTACGCGTGCTAAAAGCTCAATAAAATAGCCGAAGCTAAAATCTTGAACATTACCTGCTTGTTTAGTTAGTCTATTTAAAGGCGGTAACCACGAGTCTTGATATAATATAACAATTGCCAAAGAGCCGCCAAATACGTGCTTTGCTTTTTCGATTATTGTTTTTTTGAACTTAATTGCTAAAAAAGCAGCAAGTGCAGCATTGGTCAGTACATTAAAATCAATTGCACCATAGTAAAATAGGGCAAATTTAGCCAGAAAATAAAGGTTCCAAGCTCCTAAACCTGATAATTTCACTGCTCATCCTTTTTTTTGTTATTGGGTGTGTAAGGTTCAAGTACTTCATGTTTAAAAGTAACCTTGTAATAATATTTTTTTACTCTGGCTAGTATGTAAGTTGCTGACATGCACAACATAATACCGACGAGCATAGCCAAAATAGCGGTAATAAAAAGCTGATCAATACTCATGGGTTAGGCCTTTAATCTCATCGCAAATGATACCGCATCGGGGCGCGCATCATTTGTAAACTCGGGCGTTTCTGATGCCTCTGTAATATTTTTTGACACACTGGGTTCAAATTTATAGCTGTCATTTTCGGTTAACTGCTTAGAATAATCAACAACGGGCTTACCGGCATAAAATCGTCTGAGTTGCTTACACTCTTGCTGTATATGAAAATGGTTTGAAATAACATTTTGCTGCACAAAAAAATCATTGGTTTGTAATTTAAACAAATGTTTAATTGCATTATTTACATCGTTTTCTCTACACGCATGCAAGTACAAATATACTGTGTTATCCGCAAGGCTAAAAACATCTCCTTCACGCTTAATATGGAACAAGTGTAAAGGATGAATCGGATCTATTCGTGGCAGTAACTCAAGCTTAACTAACACACCGCTTACCCCTAAATTAACCGCAGAGTCGCTATGAACTTCAACCTGGCGTGTAAACTCATCAAAAGGGAGATAGCCTTTAGAGAATGTGTTTTCAGTAAACTTTAAAACATGTTCAACAGATGGAGGTAATGGCCTCGAAAATTGAAAGCCTTGAATGGACTGGATCTGAGATAATAACCGCGAAGGCTCAGAAAAACTATACAAAATAAGATTTACGCCTAACGTTAAAAATAAGCATTCATCTTGGTGACGTATTACGCCATCTACATTTTGTATAACTAATTTTAACCAACGACCACAGCTTTTTCTGAGCTCAAAGCACTGTTTACCTAATTGCGCTAAATCAGTGTAGCGAGTAACGGCAAAAACAAGTGTTGCGGCTTTTAATTTTGGGCCTTTATCGAATAATTCATTGTTGTCTTTAGCGGTATAATAGTGTGTGGGTAATTTTGTGCCTATAGGCACCGCACTTTGCACTAACCATACGTCATCTTCATCGGGAAAATGACTGCCGTTTGGCATTTTTTGCTCGTTAATATTAGTCTCTGAAACAGCAAACTGATTGTTTTCAATTGCAAGCTGGAATTGTTTTTCAGCAAACACGCCCGTGCTATGCAGCCAGTAATCATAATCTAAAACACGTGTGGCAGAGTCATTATCAACAAAAATTAAGCCATCAAAAATAGTATTTAAGCGCCTCATTAAAAATCGGTAATGTGTGACTTCTGGACCCGATATTAAAAACAACAAGGTCACCCCTGATTTTTTAGCAAACTCACTGTAATCACTCAGAATTACACCTATATTTGCTTCGCTCGTAGCACTGAGTAATTCAGTGTGCAGGTGAATAAACACAAGGGCATTTTTTAAATTTTTATAGGCGCTAATTTCTTTTATTATACCTTTATTTGTGCGCTCTGTTGAGTAGTGTTGGGTTTCAGATGAAAATGAAAACGGGTGAACCTTATTGCGTTTATAAGCGTTGTTAAGTGCAGCCGAATAGGGCGATTCAAAAAATGATTCAACTTCTTGAGAAACAATATAGATATCATTTGAGAGACTTTGGTTAACTGCATGTAAAGCAAGTTCAACAACAAAATTGTCTAAAGGCGCCAAAACAGCATAACTTGAAGCCGATTTTAACTCCTTTGCAGCTGGCTCTAATCCCGGGATGTTAAAGTTATGCACTTAAAAAGTCCTTAAAAAAAATACTTTTTTACTAGTTTTGCCCGCTATTCTATATATAATAGCCAAATATTGTCCACTTTTAATAAAATAAAAATTACGCTTACAAAGGTTGTGATGAACAATTTAGCTACAAAAAGCTCACAAATACTTACATCAAGTGACATAGAAAACCTAGCTCGCCGTTTTGGTGGGAAAAGCGATGACTACATTGAAATTATGAATACACAAAAAAACCAAAAAACAATAAACAAATACGCGCTATTAAAAGAAATTGATGACGCAATAAAAACAACCAACAATAAATAATATAAAGGTAGCATTCCATTGCAACGGATTTTTGTAAAAGGTATTAAAGGAGGAATTGGCAGCACATCGGTCGTTGCTAATCTTGCGTGCGTCTTAAAAAAATCAGATGTAGATGTTATTGCCATAGATTTAGATGCTAAAAGCGACCTTGGGTTGCATTTTGGTTTAAAGTGGACGAGCACTAAAGGCTGGAGTAACGAAAGTAATTTCGAAGATGCACTACTGCACTTTCGTAAAGACAGCGACGGCGTACTTTTTTTACCCTTTGGTGATAATGAGGCAACGTTAGAAGACATAGTCTCAACCATTAATCATTGTAAAAAACTAGATTATAAATCATCAAGCTGGTTACTATTTGACTGCCCTGCTCATATTAATATTTCTCACTACCCGTTGGAAGAAGACGACATTGTGATTGAGCTTGTTACCTGCGATGCTATTTGCCATAGCCTTATATATAAACGCCTACAAACGTTAAAAACCGCCAAATCAACTTGGAAGCATTTTTTTGTAGTAAACCGCTACAACTCAGCCTCAGTGTTAGAGTTTGATCTATTTTCTCTTTGGCAATCTACACTGCCATTTATGGCGCCGTTTTTTATCAACAGCGATGAAGTTATTAAAGAAGCCACAGCAAACCGAAATGTTGCACTTAATTGTGCACCATACAGCGTTGCTAATGATGACTTTGAAACACTTGCCGGGTGGCTTGTAAGTAAAGCGGCGTTGTAACAATGAGCTTTTCTCTTTTTTACAAAAGACCCATACACAGTACTCTGTATTTACTACTGAGCATATTGTTTACTGATAAGCTTGTTCGCTATATTTTATTTAAATTTCATAGTTACTTTAATCAACACAAAGTTAATGTAATTGAAGCTTTTTTTATGCCTTTTATTACTTTGTTTAGCTCTTTATTTATAAATATAAGCAAAAACAGAGAGAGCTTTGAATTAACCTTATATAATTATTATCCCCACTTAAGGCTTCCTTACAGGACCTACATATACTCTAATATTGTGCGCTTTATAATTCAGACTATTTTTTTATTGTTTACCGTCAACAAACCTAAAAATAAATCTGTATCAATCAAAAAGCATGCAACAAATTATTTTTATGATTCGGTGAGCTACAGCCTAAGACAACTCCGCTGGTACGATCTTAAATTAGGTCGGTTAATAAGGCGCCTTTTTTCTAAAAACAGCAGCAGGCCTAAAAAGAGTGCTTTTAAAACAATGGCTGACGCTCGAATTTGGCAAAATAAGTTAATTAAGTACATTGTAGTTGCGCTTATATTATTTTTGCTCGCAATCTTTGTAACCATTCCATTTAGCCTTGAAGCGCAAGCCGTTTTTATTAGCTTTATATTACTGGTTGCTTACGCGCTAAAACGCGTAAAAGGTCATATGGCCACCATTATAATGGTCACGCTTTCTGTCACTACATCATCTCGTTACTTATGGTGGCGCTATACCGAAACACTCAACTGGGATGATCCACTCGCATTAACATTAGGTGCAGGTTTATTACTTGCAGAAACATATGCGTGGATGGTGCTTATTTTAGGTTTCTTTCAAACAATTAATCCACTTGAAAGAAAACCCGTAATGCTGCCAAAAAATACTGACTTATGGCCTACGGTAGATATTTACATTCCTACTTACAATGAGCCATTAAGTGTTGTAAGGCCCACTACCCTTGCTGCGTTGAGTATTGATTGGCCGGCAGATAAATTAAACGTATATATTTTAGATGACGGTAAACGCCCTGAATTTGGTGAATTTGCCAAACAAGTGGGTGCAGGTTATTTAACAAGGCCAGATAATAACCATGCAAAAGCGGGTAACATGAATAGTGCTATGCGCTATACCAACGGTGATTACATCGCTATTTTTGACTGTGATCACGTACCTGCTCGATCATTTTTGCAAATGACCATGGGGCAATTTTTAAAAGACAGTAAAGTATGTTTGGTGCAAACACCTCATCACTTTTTCTCAGCAGATCCATTTGAAAGAAACTTAAATAACCACAGTCAAATTCCAAACGAAAACATGCTATTTTACGGGCTTATTCAAGACGGTAACGATATGTGGGATGCCACGTTCTTTTGTGGTTCGTGTGCGGTACTAAAAAGAGAAGCGCTTGACGAAATTGGTGGGTTTGCTTTTGAAACCGTAACTGAGGATGCACACACTGCGCTGAGAATGCAACGCGCAGGTTACAAAACGGCTTACATAAATATTCCACAAGCGGCAGGACTTGCCACTGATAGTTTATCGGCTCATATCGGCCAGCGAATTCGTTGGGCCCGTGGTATGGCGCAAATATTTAGGCTTGATAACCCGCTTTTAGGCAAAGGCTTAAACATACCTCAGCGACTTTGTTACTTAAACGCTATGCTGCATTTCTTATCCGGCATTCCACGCATTGTGTTTTTAACTGCACCTCTGGCACTCATCTACTTTAATGCGTACATTATTTATGCGCCATTTTTAGCTATTTTTATCTATGTTGTACCGACACTTATTCAAATAAAAGCAACCAATTCGCGAATACAAGGTAAGTATCGCTATTCGTTTTGGGGCGAAGTTTACGAATCTGTGCTTGCTTGGTACATATTAAAGCCAACAACGGTTGCTTTATTTAACCCAAACAAGGGTAAATTTAACGTTACCGAAAAAGGCGGCTTAAACGACGAAGAGCATTATGACTGGGGAATCTCTAAGCCCTACCTTGTTTTACTCGCCATTAATTTATTAGGCATGTTGGTAGGTATTTTACGCCTGTTTTTTGGCGACCCTACACAGGTTGGTGTGTTGCTAATTAGTATGGGGTGGGCGCTTTATAACATTATTATTTTAGGGGCCGCCGTTGCGGTAGCTGCAGAAGCACGCCAAGTTAGGCACTCTCACCGTATTAAAGCAAACTTTCCAGCGGGCGTTCGTTTAGCAAATGGACATACGCTAAAAGTAAAAATTACAGATTACTCAGACAACGGCGTGGGTATAGAAACCGACCATGCGCATTCTTGTCGCGTAAACGATAAAATAGAATTATTAATGAGCCGTGGTAATAAGCAGTTTTCCTTCACTACCCATGTTTGTAACACTCGGGGTAACCAAATTGGCTTGACCATTAAAGATTTGTCTCTTGAAAAACAGCGCGCGTTTATACAATGTACATTTTCACGAGCAGATGCGTGGCTTGACTGGCAAAATAACTTTAGACATGATCGCCCATCTTACAGTTTTAAAGAAGTGCAGAAAACGAGCCTTAGAGGCTTTAGTAACCTGCTTTTCCATGCGCCAAGAGCGCTTCAACCTACTATTCAGTTCATAACTAATATAGTTATGTACGTAAACTCATTTACCCCAAAAAGACCAATAGTGCATAATAATTATGATTAAAAAGTTGCTAAATACACTCCTAACATTGTCACTTATTTGTAGTGTGCATATTGCACACGCGGTTGAGCCATTACAAAATAAATCAATGTTTATTAATGGCTATCCTGAAAGTGCTCAGGTATCGAGTTTACGTTTAGAGTTTGAAGCTTTAGGTTTTACTGGCTTTAAGCTCAACGGGGTAAATAACAATTCCCGCGTCGACTTCACAAACCGAATTGATAAATTAAGCACTAATTTAAAGCTGAATTTTTCGTATACAAACTCGCCTTCGTTAATCGCAAATGTATCGCATTTAAAAGTTTACTTTAATGATAATTTAGTGACTGTTTTGCCCATTAATGAGCAGCTAAGTATTGTGAAAAACACAGTGCAACATAGCCTCGACCTAAACGCTAAATATATCCAAGATTACAACCAAGTACGCTTTGAATTAGTTGGTTATTATGACCTTCGTTGTCAAGATTATTTCAGCCGCACCATTTGGACTGAAATTAATAGGTCAAGCAACATTATGCTCGACCAAAAGCAGCTTGCTATTGATAGTCGTTTAGAATACCTTCCTGAACCGTTTTTTGATGAAAAAGATTACAATAAACTTAACCTACCCTTTGTATTTGCTAAAACACCCAACACCCAAGCAATTGAAGCAGCAGCAACGCTATCAAGCTGGTTTGGCGCACAAGCAGACTGGCGCGGCTTTAATTTTCCAGTAACGCTAAATAAAGCGCCAAACAAACATAGCGTGGTGTTTATTACTAATGATTCGAAACCTGATTTTTTAAAAGATTACCCAGATGTTGAAAAACCAACGATTGAAATCATTTCAAATCCATTTAATCGTTATTACAAGCTGCTGCTAATATTGGGTCGTGATGAGGCTGATTTAAAAACTGCGGTGACGGGTCTTGCATTTGGCCACAAAGTAATGACAGGCAGAAGTGCAAGCATTGAAGCCATTGATCAATTACCGCTGCGTAAAGCATATGATGCTCCGCGCTGGCTTAGAAGCGATCGCCCTGTGCATTTTGACGAACTTATTGACTACCCTACGCAATTACAGGCGCAAGGCCTTAATAATGGCCCTGTAAAACTAAATATTCGTTTTGCACCTGATTTGTTTACATGGCGTGAAAGAGGGATACCTATTACCCTACAATATCGTAGCACTCCAGAATCGGAAGCTATCGACTCTCGTTTAAATATGTTAATAAACCAAGAATTCATAAGCGGCTTTTTGTTAGACGAAAACAACGATTTATTACAAACAACACAAGCATTACTGCCGCTAGTAGGCAACACCGATACAACCCAAAGCACTGAAGGGTTTTCTGTGAACGGGATTAATTTAGCGAACAGAAATGAACTTAACTTTGATTTTAGATTTGGGGTCCTCAAAAAAGGGGAATGTGCTGTTGCACCTCCTGGCGGTGAATTTGGTGTTATTGATGGCGACTCAAGTATTGATGTAAGCGGTTTTGACCATTACATTGCTCTGCCAGACTTAAATGTATTTGCTAATAGTGGATTCCCATTTACCAAATACGCTGATTTACAGCAAACTCTTGTATTAATTGATAACAACCCAACACCTAGTGCACTTACCGTTTTGTTTAATTTAACTGGCGAATTTGGTGCAATTACTGGTTACCCGGCTCACAGAATGAGTGTGGCTCATTTAAATGAGGACGCTGATTTAGATGATAAAGACATACTTGTAATCGCAAAACCAAACAGTATTGCTAACGACTTAGACGAAGATGCACAAACAAACATTTTGCTTAATAATAATCAACGAGCAATAAAACAAGCTATTTATAATGGCGCTTATGATGAGCAAACTACCGAAAAAGTAGAAGTAAGCATTAAAAGTAGTGGTGATATGGCTGTAATCACGGGGTTTCAATCACCATTTGATTCAAACCGTTCAATTGTATCGTTAAGTGCGACAACTAATAATGCATTTACTCTGCTTGATGACGCATTGATGAACTCAGAAAAACGTGCCCTAATTAATGGCAGTGCAGCCGTTATTAATTCACAAGGTATTAAAACAATACAGGTAGATGAACAATATTATGTGGGGCATATTCCGGTCCATACTTTAGTGTGGTTCCACTTATCTGATCATCCATTTATATTGGCGTTACTGTCTATATTAACGCTGTTACTGATCTCATTTATTTTATGGCGATTATTACAAGCACTAACTTACAAGCGTTTAGCTGAAGGAGATAAATAATGAAATCACTCGTTAATGTATTTTTTACTGTGATTGCACTATTTGCTTTTAATGCAAACGCAAAAGCTGAACAATGTGCACCATGGCAGTCGTGGCAGGTATTTAAAAATCACTTTGTAAGCCAAGACGGACGTGTTATTGACTTAGGCAGTGAGGGAAGTATCACAACCTCTGAAGGTCAATCATATGCACTATTTTTTGCACTTATCGCCAACGATAAAGTCGCGTTTGACTCTGTTTTAAATTGGACTCAAGAGCACTTATCAGAAGGCGATTTAAGTACTCGTTTACCTGCATGGAAATGGGGCCTAAATAAAAACCGTGTAGGGGGTATTTTAGACTCAAACCCTGCGTCTGATTCTGATTTATGGATTGCATACAGCTTATCGCAAGCCGCTATTTTATGGGACGAGCGTCGCTATAGTATTTTAGCCGCTGTGCTTGCTCAGCGTATAATCAGAGAAGAAACAGCTTATATAACAGGCCTTGGTTTATCTTTATTGCCGGCACCTGCAGGCTTTGAGTTTGATAATGAGCGTTATAAGCTAAACCCTAGCTACTCGCCGCTATTTATTTATCAACAATTTAAAAAGCTTTACCCACATTCACCATGGCATCAACTTCATGAAGGCTCAGCAAAGCTTATTTTAGATACTGCTAAGCAAGGCCTAAGCCCTGATTGGGTTATGTTTGATTCAAACCGTGGATTTTACTTTGACAAAAAAACCACTGACATAGGCAACTATAACGCTATTCGAGTTTACCTCTGGGCCAGTATGATGGCAAACGACGCACCTTATAAACAAGAGCTGCTTACTCAATTTGCACCATTTATAGAGTCGATTAAAGAACGTGGCTATGTTCCTTTAAATACATATTCTCAATCAGGTAAATCTGATAAACGAGGCCCATTAGGATTTAACGCTGCATTACTCCCTTTGTTAGCTGAGCAAGGTAACGATGAGTTAGTAATGGCTATTCAACAAAAATTGATGATTGATAAATCTTTTACACAAACACGTTATTACGACAGTGTATTAAATTTATTTGGTGAAAGTGCTGTAAATAAGCGCTTTAAAATCACGGCTGATGGAACGCTACAACCTACTTGGAGCACTGAATGTCGTTAAGGTTAGCCTTAGCTTGTACATTAGCACTAAGCGCTAGTTTAAACGCCAAAACCATAAATGATATTGATACACAATCTGTTGATTGGTTATTAAGTCAAATTAGTATTGGCGAAGCACAACAAAACAAAAAGCTAGTTGAAGACAGCCTACAAAAGTTGGTTGCTATTGCCCCTTCTCGAATAGAAACACAATGTGCTTTGGCCCATTATGACTTTACAAATGGCAATGTAAATCAAGCAAACTTACTATTAAGCAAGCTTGATAACCAACTAATGCAACAAACACCTTGCGTAAAAAAACTCAAGGTGATGTCTCGTATACAAGGGCAAGATAAGGCTAGCGTTCAAGAGGCCAAGCTACTTGCTCGTGCTGGCAGGTATGAACAAGCACGTCAGATTTATAATAAAATTTTTAATAATATTTATCCGACCTTAAATTTTGAACTTGAGCATCTAAGCTGGTATGCCCAAGACACCGGCCAATGGCAAGGCGTTAAAAATAGATATAAGCAACTACTAAAGCGCTATGACAATATTGGCCAGGTAGAAGTTGCTTATGCAAGGCACTTACTCAGACGTAACCCACGTGATAAAACAGCTATGCGTATTTTGGGGAAGTATGGCTCAACATCTGGTTTTAGTGATGAAGTAGAAGGTATTTGGCTATCTGCAT
This sequence comes from Pseudoalteromonas sp. S408, assembly GCF_005886645.1. Lineage (NCBI taxonomy): Bacteria > Pseudomonadati > Pseudomonadota > Gammaproteobacteria > Alteromonadales > Pseudoalteromonadaceae > Pseudoalteromonas > Pseudoalteromonas sp. S408. The sequence goes on from NZ_PNDY01000013.1 coordinate 83,648, forward strand.
TAAGAAACATGCCGATAAACAGTAATACAGATAAACAGTTTCAGCAGTATTTTACGCTCTACCCTTTCAGTAACAAGGGTGAATTACACTACCAAGATTTTAAAAAGCAATTAAAAGCACGACGAAAGTTGTTAGCCGATCCTGCTTATCAGCTTTGGTTAAAAGGTGAAAAGTTCCTTGAACAAGGAAAACTAAAATCAGCAGAGCCACACCTTTTAAACGCATTAAAAGGCCGCCCTACTGACGGTGCTATTATGAATAGCTTAGGCATACTTTATCTTCAACTAGGTGAAAATGGTAAAGCCTACAATTACTTTACACGTGCACAAAAATACACTGCCGACTTTGCAGAGCGAAATACCCTCAAAAGCATGGCCAAAACGGCTAAGTTTTGGTTTTATATTCGCCAAGCAAGAGACGCTATAGACAGCAGTGAATTTAGAGTTGCCAAATTAAAACTCGATTTAGCCGCCGCATTAGAAGAAGAACCGAACACTGTGTTAGCAAATCGTGGCACCTTACAATTTGCCCAAGGGTTATATTCACAGGCAGCACTTACCTATCAAGTTGTGCTTAAAAGCGAACCTTTAAACGAAGGCGCCCTATTTGGCTTATTTGAGATTGCAGAACTTGAGCAAAGTGAAAAAAACCTGACATCTTTTTTTAATCGACTTTCTTTTTCACAAAAAGAAATTTTAAGAGCGTCATATTTAAGTTCAATAAGTAGCGCGTATAGGGCTAAGGCAACAAAGCTTACCGAAGCAGGTGAATTAGAAGAGGCTGAAAAAATATTAAAAGAGGCTATTCAAGCAACACCTGAAGAGCCTTGGTTATATTACGACTTAGCATTTATATACCAACAAAAAGGGCTCACCGACAAAGCTCGCTCATTATTTAATAATGTATTGTGGCAATTTCCGCTAAATTCACAGCTTAGGTATAGCCATGCACTATTTTTGCGCGCGTTAGACGATTATCAAGGCGCGCTTGCTACACTTAAGTATATTCCTTTTAAATCTCGCGACGCTGATATTGTATCTCTTGAACAACAGTTGCAACTTAATGAGTCTTTAGCACAAAGCGAGCGTTTTATTAATTCTCAAAATAAAGCGGCAGCTATTTATCACTTAAGTGCGTTAGAGGCGCAAAATTTAACACCAGCAATGAAAGCTGAATTAGCACGAAGCTGGTTTAGCATAGATGAACAAAATCATGCCTTAAAACTAATGCGCAACGCGTTAGTTGAAGACCCCTCATTATCTGCCTATTGGCATATGTTATACGGCGAATGGCTTTTAGCACAAGACAATAAAGCACCAACTGTTGATTGGTTTAATCGTTATAGGCTTCCTGAAAATGCCTCTGAGAGTGAAATAAATCAGTTCGTGCAATTACAAAATGCTTATTATTCAGAGTATTTTAATGGCAGTGACCTTATTGCCAAGCTAAATCAGCTTGATCAAAAATACCCCAGCTCACCGGCTACAACGACTGCGCTAATAAATGCAAATTTAGCACTTGATCAAAACCAATCAGCCATTATTTTGTATGAACAAAAAGTAAAAAATAATCAGCTAATTGAACCCCAAGCTTTAATAGCAATATCTAAAGCCTACAGAGCACTTGGGGATGATTTCCAAGCGAAAGAAGTCACACAACTCGCCATTAAACAAAGCACAACGCAAGAAAGTTATTTTCAGCGTCAAATTATGGAATCGTTAAACGATTTTAACTACGCAGGTGATGCCCTTTACTTAGCTGAACAACTTATTCAAAAAGCACCTAATGATTTAGAGCTTCGTTATTTAGGCGCGCAAGTTGCTGCTAATTTTAATGAAACAGAGCAAGCACAAACGTGGTACGCACAAACGCTTTCACCTAATCGTCAACTAAATGAAAAAGAACTCTACGCATCACTTTCGCGCATTAATGAGAACGACCAGTGGTATATAAATGGTGCTAAACGAGAAATACTTAATCAGCAAAACAAAAACCAAGCCTACATTGCTGTTGGTGTTAATTTTAGTGGACAAGTAAGCACTGAAAGTGAAGCCACATTGGGCGCTGGTTTAGTCCCTATTGAAGCGTACTTTCCGCTTTGGCAAGGGCAAGGTTTTATAAAAATAGACCCAACAAGCATTAGCGCTCAAACAACACGATTTGACGAACAATTTGCTGGTAGCCGATACGGACAAGGCGCTTTGTGTATATTTAACTGTGGTATTGATGAAGTAAGTCCTGAGCAAGATGGCGTTGATATTGGCATTGGTTGGCAAAACGAAAACTGGCGCGTAGATATTGGTACAACACCACTGGGCTTTTTAATCGAAGACATTGTATGGGGTGTTAATTACTCGGACGACTTTGGTGACTTTGGTTATAGCCTTGAGTTAGAAAAACGACCAGTAACTAGCTCAGTACTTGCCTATGCAGGTCTTGAAGACGTTAATACTGGTAAAATTTGGGGTGGTGTTCGTTCAACAGGTTTAACCGCTAATGTTTCCCACGATTTAGGCGGCGATTGGGGGTTTTGGTCTAGTGCTGACTTTACATTATATAAAGGTCAAAACGTAAAAGATAACCAACGCTACCGCTTGATGGGCGGCACCTATTATCGTGTAATAAGCAATCAAGAACGCGAATTTACAGTCGGTGCAAGTTTATTGCATTGGGCGTATAAGTTTAATTTAAGTGAGGAAACGTGGGGGCATGGCGGCTACTATAGCCCTCAAAACTATATTGGGTTATCGGTTCCCTTAACTTACGATGCACGTTGGGGTGATGACTTTGTGTACCGCGTAAAAACGGGCGTGTCGTATTCGCAAACTAAAACGCAAGCCATCGACTTTTTCCCTAATGATCCTGACCTTCAAGCAGAAGCCTTTACGCGCCAACTTGAAACCGGTGTAGACCCTGCCTTTGACTCAGATACCAGTGCAGGCGTATCGTACAATTTAGAAGGCAGTTTTGAATACAGAATAACGCCACATTGGTTCTTTGGTGGTTATTTAGCTATTGACCGCTCGGATTTTTACGAACCTAATTTTGGCCAGCTTTATATCCGCTATTACTTCAATCCCGTTTACGGAACACTCGAATTTCCGGGTACACCTATTATCCCTTATGCTGAGTTCTAACTTGGCATAAGGTGATACACCGCTCAGTACTTCCCCTCGCCTTGAGGTATATGTATACTTGAGCGCAATTGTAGCTAGGATAAGGGTGTGTCTCTTACCTTATGGTGTTATAGCCATACAGCAAATCATTATCTTAGCTACAAATAATATACTGATGGTCGAGCACTTTAACCTTATAAACGGGCTAACTTAGCTAAAGCAAAAAATTATAAGGCCATCACAACAATTCTTTAAGTTAGGAAGTAAATATGAGTTCAGCTCCAGATAGTGGCTGGTTTGGCCACCCTAAAGGACTTTCGACATTGTTCTTCACTGAAATGTGGGAACGAATGAGTTATTACGGTATGCGAGCTATGCTCGTATTATTCATGACAGCAAGCTTACAACAAGAAGGCCTTGGCTTTACTGTTGCATCAGCTGCTGCAATTTATGGTTTGTACACAGGTGCGGTATACTTTTTAGGTTTGCCAGGTGGCTGGCTTGCAGATAGATTATTCGGTGGCCAAAAAGCGGTTTGGTACGGCGGTATTATCATTATGTGTGGCCACATTATTTTGGCCGTCCCGCATGAATATTCGTTTTTTATTGGTTTAATTTTTGTTGCTACAGGTACGGGCTTACTCAAGCCAAATATCAGTGCAATGGTAGGCCAACTATATAGCGATGCTGATGAGCGTCGTGATGGCGGTTACGCTATTTATTACATGGGTATCAACATGGGTTCTTTAATAGGTTACTACGTATGTGGTTACTTTATGGAGAACGTAGGCTGGCACTGGGCATTTGGTGCAGCAGCTGTTGGTATGGCCATTGGTTTAGTGCAATACAAAATTACACTTAATAACTTACCAGAGCACAGCGCTTTACCTGCTAACCCATTAAGCGCTAAAGGCACTTCACGTACATGGGGCGCTATCGCGTTGTTTGTGGCTGTTGTTGCGGGCGTTACCATAGCCGCTATGACGGGTGCCATTACTATAAACCCTTCGGTTGTAGCCGGTTATACAGCTGTTGCATTTACTATTATATTCTTTGTGTACTTTGGTCTTATTTATTTTAAAGGCAAATTAACTGGCGAAGAAAAACAAAGAATGTGGGCACTATTTTTAGTGTGTGTTGCGTCTGCGTGTTTTTGGTCTGGTTTTGAACAAGCCGGTTCTTCATTAAACCTATTTGCTCGTGATTACACCGACCGACTTATTGGTACTTTTGAAATTCCAACTACGTGGTTTCAATCTTTAAATTCACTATTTATTATTGTTTTATCGCCATTTTTTGCTGCGCTTTGGATAAACCTATCTAAAAAAATGATATCGCCTACTTACAGCGTAAAATGTGCATTTGGCTTGATCATCATGGCCTCAGGCTTTTTAGTCATGTTTATGGCAGCACATTATGCAGCTGAGGGCTTAAAAGTAGCGCCTTACTGGTTGGTTACTACGTACTTTTTACACACAGTGGGTGAGCTTTGTTTAAGCCCTGTTGCATTAAGTGCAGTAAGCAAGTTATCGCCTCGTCGCTATACGGGTCAAATGATGGGTGTGTTTGTTTTAACTTACTCTATTGGTAACATTATCGCAGGTTTACTTGCTGGTAACTTTGATCCAAATAACGTTCAAGAAATTCCTACCCTATACTTACAAATTGCATTATTTAGCATTGGTGTAGGTATTGTTTTAGTGCTTATGAGCTTTAAAGCGAAAATATGGGAAAAACAAGGATTAGAAACCTAATTCGGTTAATCCTTTTGTACTAATAATTATTTACTGCATATTCTAAATGTAGTAACAAATAAAAAATGCCCCCATAATTGTTTATGGGGGAATTTTTATACAGCTATGCTCCCATACTTTTAACTGATATTATGCATTAATAAATTGTTAAATTAGATACCCGAGGACTGCTGTATATGTTATTGGATAAGTTATTAAAAATAGCTGCAATACCATTTTTGCTCTTTGTATTAAGTGCATGTGGAGGTGCGAGTGATGCAGTAACAGTTAATCCAAATGATCCTGTTGAGCCCGAGCCTACCCTACTTTCTTTAACTGCTGCTAACGGCTTAAACTCAACGCTAGATAACGGGGGGGTTGAATTAATTATCCCTGCTAATACAGCCTCATCGAATAGCGAAATCACTTACGAAAAAACGACGTTGGATGACGCTAACGCACAGCTAAACATTATCTCTGATTTACATACTCTTATACCCGTTCCTGACATTACATTTTCAGATTCTATTACTATTAGAATAAAAATACCTGAAGACTACGTACTAGGTGGGCAATTATTTATAGCCAGGCAGTTGGGCCTAAATAGTTGGGAAACGATTACTAACTCAACCGTAAGCGATGATTACGTCAGTGCACAAGTGAATCAAGTAGGCACTTATGCAATTCAAATGCAGCGTAAAGAAGCATTCGCCGATATTGGCCCAACATGTGAGGCGAGCGCAACAACACAATCGGTACGGTTTGTTCATGTAGCAGACTTACATGCCCGTTTTGGGTATGAGGAACAATACTTTAGCCGCATTAAAGCGTATTACAACCAAGTTGCCAACCAAACACCACATACCCTATTTACCAACGGTGGTGACGATTATGAAAAAGGCACGGTAGCAGAGCAACTTTCACAAGGCACAGCAACCGAAGAAGCCATTAAAGCGATGCAGTTTGATATCCGCGTTGTGGGAAACCACGACTATGCATGGGGCCCTGAAAAACTGCTGAGTTATTCGCAAGATGATAAAGCGATTGTGCTTGCAAGTAACACTCGCTATGAAGGGGAGCAACTTCAAGACTTTGCCGCTGTAAGCTTTGCAAAAGTGCAAGTTGGCTGTATTACTCTAGGTGTATTTGGCATGACGTCGGTGCCATGGAATGAATTAGATGAGCCACTTCAAGACGATCCAATTCCTGATTTTATCAAACAATTTAAAATGAGCTGGGAATGGCAACAAGTCGCACAAAGCATTGTAAGCCAATACCGTGATGATGTTGATTACATGGTAATGCTAAGCCATTTAGGCGTAGGCTTAGATACCGATATGGCAACTGACGTTGAAGGCATTGATTTAGTATTGGGGGGCCATACTCATGGCGGCGAAAGCTTTGATACACTAGAAAATGGCGCCATTGTTATTCAACCTGACTTTTATGCAAAAGGGATAACCGATTTAACGCTGGAGTTTAATTTAGCTGATAAAACATCCCCTGTTGTGAACTATCAAACAATTGCGACCGAAACAATTACAGAACGTGATGACCCAACAAAGCAAGCCATTGACGAAATTATGGGGCGTTACGCACCCGATGCGCAAACCGAAATAGCTATTTCAGAAAACTACCCAAGTGCAATTGAGTTAGCTGAAATAACAGCATTAGCCGCGCAGCACGCAAGCTCAATCACAGCTGCACTGTTAAACCCTGAACTGGTTCAAAAACGGTGGACACCCGGCACGCTTACACAAGAAGATTTCCACGAAGCATTTTATGTAGAAAGGCAACCTTCGAATACACCTGGCTTTAACGCCATATATAAAGTGACAGTTACGGGCACAGATTTAACATCTATGTATGCAAGCCAACCAGACTGGTTTTCACTCACACCCGATAACGTTCAAGCCACCAGCAATTATGATGTTGCCTTATTTAAAGGTGCAGCGCTTAATCCTGAGTTATTTTTTAATGGCGTAACATTTTCAAACGTAGAACCCATTGCTGAAGCATGGTGGTTACTAGATCAGTACGCCCGATTTAGAACAAGCCAGTGCTTATACCTCGATACCAACAATCAACTATTTTCATGTACAAACGAAGAAAACATAACGGTATGGAATTTTGATAATACAGCAAGCCCACTCACAGCAGATTTTGGACCTTCAGTGCTCAGTTACTTCGATCCTGAAGAAAAAGACTGGGGCCCAGAAGAAACTCAATATAAAACCACTACCGAACTCGGCATTAGCGATTTGAGTGACGGGCCGTCAGGTGTAATGGCATTTTCAAGGCATGCACCAACCGAAGGCCTACATATTAACTTAAACACCCCCGCTAACGGCGATTATGCCGCTGATGGCATGGTTTCAGACTACACACTTGTAATGGATTTATACTGGCCCGCTGAAGGCCAAGATATTTACCGTGCGGTTGTTCAAGCGGATACCGTTAACTACTTAACCGACGACGCCGACATATTTATAGACCCAAGTGGTGGTTATGGTAAATCAACCAGCGACAGTGGCTATTTTGGTAATACACAACCAGACTCTTGGCACCGTGTCGCTTTAGTATTTTATACGGCACCTACCAATGGCGTATTTGAAGTATACATAGATGGCGAACTTGTAGGTGTAAAGGAAGATGGAGAAATAAACAACCGTTGGGCGCTCAAAAACGCCGTACTGTTATTTAACGATGACAATTTCGAAACCGAACCAGGCTACTTAAATGCCATGCTTTATGCCGGACGTGCGATGAGCCGCGACGAAATAAAAAGCTTAGGTAATGCGCAGCAAAAACTGACTTACGAGCAAGCAACACGCGTACTTAATCAAACTATTGAACGCCATTACCAAGCTGCCCCTGCAATAAAGCCTAATTTATGGTTACAACAGCGTAGCAAGTTTTTTGGTGAACACACCAAAAATGTAAACAATTAATTACACTTGCCACTATTTTATACCACTTCAAAAAAGAGAGTTTAACCACTTAAACTCTCTTTTTTATTATTTTAAATCATAAACTTAACTAAAAAAAAGTAACGTTAACCGCTTATTTTTACAGCGTAAATGTTCTCCTCTGTATGCACTAAAAGCAAGTTCACCTTAAACGTCCTATAAAATTTACACACAGCCTAAATACTAAATACAGCGCAACGCTTCCCCTAAACCTAATTCTGGTTAATTATCTTGCCATTAACACAACAACAAATAATCACAATGCTTACATTGTGGGAGTAACTAAAATGAGTGAAGTAACTAACTATTTAGGTTTAGTCGGTATTGAATTTACTGAATACGCCACGCCTGATGCAGATTACATGGACAAAGTATTTACTGACTTTGGCTTTTCAAAGCTTAAAAAGTTTAAAGGTAAAGACATTGTTTATTACAATCAAAACGACATTCACTTTTTACTGAACAACGAGCGTGAAGGTTTTTCAGCCGAATTTGCTAAAAGCCATGGCCCTGCAATTTGTTCAATGGGTTGGCGTGTTGAAGATGCCCAAAAAGCATTTGAAACTGCAGTAGAGCGCGGTGCAAAACCTGCAACCGATTCTACACACAAAAATCTTCCTTACCCTGCAATTTACGGTATTGGCGATAGCCTAATTTACTTTATTGACCAATTTGGCGATAAAGGCACCATTTACGAAAGTGACTTTGAAGATTTAGCAACGCAAACCATTGTTGAAGACAAAGGCTTTAAGCGTATCGATCACCTCACTAATAATGTTTATAAAGGCACTATGGAAACATGGGCAAACTTTTATAAAGATGTGTTTGGTTTTACAGAAGTACGTTACTTTGACATTAAAGGTCAAAAAACGGCGCTAATTTCATATGCGCTTAAATCTCCATGTGGCACCTTCTCAATTCCAATCAACGAAGGTAAAGGTAACGACAACAACCAAATTGACGAATACTTAGGTGAATACAATGGCCCAGGCGTTCAGCATTTAGCATTTTTAACTGACGATTTAGTTAGCTCGCTAGACAAACTAGATAAATCAACGATTGCTACGCTTGATATTATCCCTGAGTACTACGACACCATTTTTGACCGTGTACCGTGGGTTAAAGAAGATAAAGACAAAATTCGCGAACACCAAATACTGGTAGATAGCCAAAGCGAAAATTGTTACCTACTACAAATTTTCTCTAAAAACTTATTTGGCCCAATTTTTATTGAAATGATTCAACGTGTTGATGATGGCGGTTTTGGTGAAGGTAATTTCCAAGCGTTATTTGAATCAATTGAACGCGATCAAGAGCGCCGCGGCGTTTTATAACCTTTTTTGAGTAAATTAAAAGCAGCGACCTTCGCTGCTTTTTGTCGTTTTAATATTTAAAATGTATGGCTTAAAGTGCAAGTATGCTTAAATAAATACTCCATTGTTGCCATACAGTTAAACCAAAGGAAATGTAATGAGCCTAATTAACGAAACCCATGATATCAATTTAACAAGCTGGGTAGAGTCAGCAAATGTTGCCAATTGCGACTTTCCTATTCAAAACTTGCCATTTGCCGAGTTTCGTCGCAAAGGTACTAACGAAGAATTTCGTGGCGGTGTAGCGATAGGTGATCAGGTTATCGATCTTGCAAAACTAAGTGAGCTTAATGTATTTACAGGCGATGCTAAAACAGCACTCGATGCAGCTAGCGAGTCAACACTAAATGCATTTATGGGTTTGGGTCAGCAATTTTGGTCAGCACTTCGTATGGCTCTTTCTAAATCACTACGCGAAGGCGCTGATTGTCAAAAAGACATTGCAAACACATTAATAGCACAAGCTGATATTGAATTTGCATTGCCATGTCGTATTGGTGACTACACCGACTTTTACACTTCTATTTATCATGCAACAGCAGTCGGTAGTTTATTTCGCCCTGATAACCCACTATTACCAAACTATAAATGGGTACCAATTGGTTACCATGGCCGTTCTTCATCTATTGATGTGTCTGGGCAAACATTTCACCGCCCTAAAGGACAAACTAAAGCACCTGATGCTGAAGTACCATCATTCGGCCCATGTAAACGCCTTGATTACGAGCTAGAGCTTGGCATTTACTTAGGTAAAGGAAATGCGCTTGGCGATGCAATTGCAATCGAAAATGCAGAAAATCATGTATTTGGTTTTTGTGTGTTTAACGACTGGTCGGCCCGTGACTTACAAGCTTGGGAATATCAACCATTAGGTCCATTTTTAGCGAAAAACTTTGCATCAACAGTGTCGCCTTGGATTGTTACAACAGAAGCACTCGCACCGTACAGAACAAGTTGGACGCGTGATGAAAATGACCCACAACCAATGGAATACCTAGAGTCTGCAGCTAATCGCGAGCAAGGTGCATTTGACATTCAAATGGATGTAAAAATTCAAACCGAAAAAATGCGTAGCGAAGGACACTCTCCTACCCGCGTATCTACCTCTAGCTTTAAGCATTCGTACTGGACTGTAGCCCAAATGGTCACTCACCATACGGTTAACGGGTGTAACTTTATGCCGGGTGACATGTTGGGTTCGGGTACGCAATCGGGGCCTACACATGAAGAAGCGGGCTCTTTACTGGAGCTATCTCGTGGCGGTAAAGAAAAAATAACGCTAAGCAATGGCGAGCAACGCAGCTTTTTAGAAGATGGCGATAACGTTATTATGCGTGGCTGGTGTGAAAAAGAAGGCTTTGCACGTATTGGTTTTGGCTCAGTTGAGAGTACGGTTTTGGCCGCAAAATAATCTCAATCAAGCATAACCAAATGAAGAGGGTTGCTTTTAAAAGCAGCCCTTTTTTATTAATTTTTGAACAGTTACAATTTTTTTCTGGCTTTTTAAGCTCAGATTGATACATTATTCCGGTTAGTAGCCAGTGTTTATATGCCATGTCAGTATTTATAAAGTCTTACAAAAAACTTTTTCCAGCTCGCCAACTTCTTATTCGTCAAAATGGCGAGGTTAAGCATGTTGTTTTAGCGTCTTGGTTACAACTTTTCGCAATAATGCTTATTTTAGCAACAATTGCGTGGGTGAGCATTTCGAGCTTTCGTGTTTATACGCAAACTAATCATATCTCTGACATAGAAAAAAACCAGCTAAACAAACAAGCACTTTGGGAACAAAAAGTTACCGAGCAGCAACGTCTTCACGAACAGCAACTTAAGCAGCTTGTAACGCTTGAGCAAAAACAAGCGCTACTTCAAAGCATGATCGAATCTTTACCTGCTTCAATTAGCCAAGACGTTATTCAGTTAGGTGAAGAGCTTGAGTCCCCTATTAATGAAAATAAAAACGAATTCCATGAACCTTTAGTTGATGAAGATCCAAATGCTAAGCAAGTTAATTTAGGTCAACCTATTAGTTTTGAGGCGCGGTTGGCGCGTTTAAATGACCAATACGAACAAAGCTTTAACTACCTAGACACAAAAATAAACGAGCGACACAACGCCATTTTAGCCATGCTTAAAGGCGCAGGGCTTGATACCGCTTTAGAAAGCCACTTAGCAATTAACGCTTTGCACATTGCTCAAGGTGGGCCATTTGATGTGTTTGACGAAACAAATATACCCAGTCATTTTTTGGCAATAGTCGACAAATTAGTTGCGTTAAACAATCTAGAAAATTTATTAACTGAATTACCTAACACCCTACCTTTACCCGCTGCAAAATATTACATTTCAAGTAGCTTTGGTTTACGTAAAGACCCAATGAATAATCGTCGTGCATTTCACAAAGGCGTAGACTTAGCAGGTTGGCACAAAACCGAAATTTTTGCTCCTGCAGACGCTGTGGTTCTTCGTGCAGGGCGTAATGGCGGATACGGTAACTTTATTGAACTTGAACACAAAAATGGCTTAGTTACTCGCTTTGGCCACTTAAATAAAATAAAAGTAAAAAAAGGCCAGCATATCGCTAAGCACGATGTGATTGGTTTAATGGGGAGCACTGGAAGAAGTACCAGCACTCATTTACACTACGAAGTATTGGTTAATGGCGAACAAGTCAATCCTCTAAAAATAACAAAGGCGCTCTCTCGTGTTCGGTAAAAAAAAATCAGCAAGTACTAACCTAAGAAAGGTTAATCATACCCCCTCTATAATTTCTGAAGATGTGCGCCTTACTGGCACTTTAATAAGCCAAGGTGAAGTTCAACTTGATGGCCGAATAGATGGTGACATAAAAGCCGAACAATTAGTCATTGGTTCCTCCGGTGTTGTTGAAGGAATTGTCGAGGCCGTGGGTATTGTTGTTAAAGGCACGGTTATTGGCTCTATCAATGCAAGTGAAGTAAAAATACAAAGTGGTGCCCATGTTCATGGCGATGTGTTTCATGACTCATTGAGTATTGATGCTGGCGCTGTAATTGAAGGCAACTTAAAGCAACGCACTGAAAAAGAAACAGTAGAATTAACTGCTGAACCAATTGAAACAGAAGTAAAAACACTGATTGAAGAAGATGACAGCGGCTTGTCGTTTGTAAATAAACAAGCCACCGATAAAAGCTAGCGCTACACTAGCGGTAGGCTATTTTTTTTCAGTAATATACATTGTAATATCTGCAGTGAACACGAGTTCGTTGCGGGTATTATAAAGCTTCACGGGTACAACCAAGTCTTCTTTATCTATCCACTGGCGTGGTAAATCAATCTCAGCAATAGCCGTAACGTCTGTATCAACCTTTGCCAAATATTGTACTGTCATCCCCTTTGGGATCCAACGGTGGGTTTTTACCGGTACAGTCGCATCAACCATCACACCTGCACACAACTCAGCTAGGTTACACTGCGCAATTGCATGAATGGTTCCAATGTGGTTATGAACACTTCGGCGGTTTTTAACAACAGCACTGCAGTGCCCTTCTCGCAGGTCTAATACGTAAGGTTTCATAGAGCCAAAGTAAGGGGCTTTAAAACAAACAGCTTTAGTAAAAAGCCAATTTCCAAAGGGTAAGTTTTTAAATTTATGCCACGTTTTTACAAGTGGTGATTGATTTGCCATTATAGTTTTCCAGTTACAGTTACTTTATTAACGCTAACACATCAGACCAGTTTAAAAAAGCCGTTTTAATCGCTGCTTTTATCACGTGTTTAATAAAAAATACGAATGACGACGTATGCATAGGCCAAAAGCCCTTTCTTTTTTATGAGTGCCCCCCTAAAATACGCGAAAAAGGAGACTCAATGCATTCACAGCCCGCAAAACCTAATCTAACTTTATTACTTATCTTAGCGTTGCTTGTTATTTTTTGCCCTATGGCTATTGATATTTATCTGCCCGCCTTCCCTACCATAGCAGAGCAATTTTTGGTAACTGAGCAACAAGTGCAGCAAACCGTTGCCATTTTTATGTTAACTGTTGGATTAGGTCAATTAATAGCAGGGCCTTTAGCTGATAGATTTGGCCGAAAGCCTGTCGCATTAGTGGGTATTAGCTTATATGCAGGCTCTGCGCTACTTGCTTACTATGCCCCTTCGTTTGAAGTATTACTTTCTGCGCGTGCATTACAAGGGTTAGGCGCATGCGCCACATTTGTTGTTGCTTTTGCGATTGTAAGAGATAAATTTGGTAGCGAGCGCAGCGGCCAAATTATTACCTACTTAAATGGCATTGTGTGCTTTATTCCTGCGTTGGCGCCCATTTTAGGTGCTTGGTTAACGGTTAAGTTTGGCTGGGAAATGAACTTCTTATTTTTAACTGGGTTTGCATTAGTAGGCTTTATTTTAACGCTGTTCTTTTTTAGAGAAACACGACCAGCCGATAGCGTGTATCAGGGGCATATTCTCGACTTAAGACGCTTTATACCCATTATTTCTACGCCACTATTTTTATTTAATAGCTTACTTTGTATGGTCACAATGTCGGTTATTTTAGTATTTGTCACTTTAGCGCCAGGGTGGATCATTACTGAACTTGGCGGCAGCGTGGCTAACTTTACATTTTGGTTTTCACTTAATGCTGTTTTAAGCATTATTGCCAGCTTTGTTATGCCGCTATACATAAAGCGCCACCCCAAACGTGCTTTGAAAATAGGGTTACTCCTATTGGTTAGCTCTGGTTTATTGATGCTCGTGTTTAGCCAATATAAATCGGCACTCGCGTTAATGATCCCCATGTTTGTTGCTGCATTTGGCTTTGCACTTACCCTTGGCTCTGCAGCAGGAAGAGCATTAAGCCTCTTTCCTAAGCAAGCAGGAACAGCTTCAGCGCTGCTTGGTGCAATGCAAATGAGTGGAGCAAGTTTGCTGGTGTTCATTACTCAATTTTTACAATTATCGACCCCGATATTAATTGGCGTCCACTTTTTATTATTGGTGCCTTTTAGCTATTTGTTGTTTCGCAAAGCACAGTTTTCATAACCCACCTTATTAGCACGAATTATTAGTGGGAAAATATTGCTTATTTTCCCACGCTTACTTTAATAACAATGCTTAAAAAGCGGCAGGTGAAACTGGCGTAATGAGAGGTTAATCAAGCGCTTCAACATTGATACAGTAAGCCATAGACTGCTTTTTATTTATCATTACGATTGGTATCATCCACTACCTTTAATTAATTCATGTATATGATGATTAACCCCGATTTTCTTTTCTCATTTTTAATTGCTAGTTTTTTAATGGCAGTGGCTCCTGGCCCTTCGAATGCATTTTTAATGGCACAAACATTTGCAAATGGCCGCACCGCAGGTATGCAAAGTGCATTTGGTTTTGCATTAGGTGGTGTTGTGCATACCTTTTTTGCTGTAATAGGTTTAAGTGCTATTTTAAAAGCATCCCCTACGGCCTATAGTGCTGTTCAATATGCTGGTGCCGCTTATTTGTGTTATTTGGGCTTTATGATGATTAAAAGCACGACAGCTGCCACACAACCCCAAAGTGAAGATAAGCCACACATAAGCACAGCTAAAAAGTCTAATGTGATGTTTCAAGCCATGATGACCGAAGTACTTAACCCCAAAGTCGCTTTATTTTTTATTGCTTTTATTCCACAGTTTGTAGATCCCAACTTATCATCAGCCACTTTTCAGCTCGCATTTTTTGGCCTGCTATACCCTATTTTTGCTTTTCCAATAGACTGCACGTATATTTATTTTGGCGACAAAATCGCACAGTTTTTTAGGCAGCATCCAAATAGTCAACTTTGGATTGATAGAGTAACGGGAATAATATTTATTGCCCTAGCTATTAATCTACTATTATAACTCTCCTAATTTTGCTAACAGTTGGTGTAACTATGAGCATTTAGGCACAAATAAAAAGAATTAATATGGAACAAAAAACACAATCTCTTCCTGCAAAAAAAAATATTGCCCTTGTTGCTCACGATGGCAAAAAAGCCGCGCTAAAGCTGTGGTGTGACAAACATAAAAGCACACTGAGTAAACACACCTTATATGGCACAGGTACAACGGGGCATTTAATTCAAAAAAGTACAGGGCTTGATGTTGTTCAGCTTTTAAGTGGCCCAATGGGTGGCGACCAGCAATTAGGCGCAAAAATAGCAGAACATGAAATTCATGTTTTAATATTTTTTTGGGACCCTTTAGCTTCACAGCCTCATGATCCTGATGTAAAAGCATTACTGCGTTTAGCCGCTGTTTGGAATATTCCCGTGGCGTGTAATGAGGTAAGTGCTGATATGCTACTAAGCTCTCCTTTAATGGACACCGAGCTTGAGCGCACTTTGCCAGATTACGAAAAATACCTCGCAACCCGACAAATAAGTCTATAAAGCCTTATAAGCTACTTATAAAGCATGCTGGCCCATTTTGTCAGGCCAGCAGTTACACTACCAAAGTGGTCACCATTAACCATATTAATATCACCTAAGTGCTCGCTAAGTGCTGCTTTAATTAGTGGAGATTGCGCACTGCCTCCCGTTAAATAAATAACGTCTGGAGTTGTTTGCGCGTCACTTATTGCTTGTTTTGCCAACGTGACTATTTGGCTAATACTACTTTCTACAGCTAAAGATAAGTCATGAACTGATAAATTTTTACTAAGTTCGGTATCTAAAAAGCGCAAGTCACAGTTAAAATCGTTTGTTGACGATAGTGCTATTTTTGCGGCTTCACCTTGTTGAACAAGTTGATGTCCTTGCTTATTTTGCTGTAAATGAATTAAGCGCTTATAAAGCGCTGGTGCACTTACATCGCGTAATTGTGCATTAAGCTCTCGCGCCTGACTTTCACTGTAAAATTGGCTTTGTAAATTAACATCGTTAATTTTACAGGCTTGCCAAAACGGCTGATTTGGCAAGGGTAATCCTGATTTAAATGTACTACCCAGCCCCAATAAAGGCATTAAACCATGAAAGCTCAATGCAATATCTAAATCGTTTCCACCAACACGCTTACCACTGTGAGCTAAAAAGTCGTTATCACGCTGACTATTTCCTCTAAAACTGGGGCCCATTTGCACAAATGAACAGTCACTGGTGCCTCCACCAATATCTATAACCAACACTTTCTGATCGTGTGTTAAATCACTTTCGTAGTCGATACCGGCTGCAAGCGGCTCATATAAAAAATCAACGTCTTTAAAACCAGCTCGTTTTGCTGCTCGCTCTAAAATACCAACCGCTTGCTGGTTAGACTGCTCACCACCCACCGCCTGAAAATTTACAGGGCGGCCAATAACAGTTTGAGTAAGCTCTTTTTCTAAAGATTGCTCTGCACGTTGTTTTATTTTTAAAATCATTGCCGTTGCAATGTCTTCAAAAAAGTTGATTTGCCCTTGCTTTAAACCGGTTGCGCCAAAAAACGATTTGGGTGACTTAACAAAGTACCCTTCTTCAGGAAATTGAACGTATTCACTAATTGCTTCTCGGCCAATAAATAAGGTTTCATCTGAAGGTTGTAAATCAAGGTCTGATTTAATTCGAGGCAATGAATTTAAGAGTGCTTGGCGCTGAGAGTTAAAATCTTGCTCGTGCGCGGTGGCTTTCAAATGCTTAGCCACAAAATCAACTACCAAAGCACTATGATGCGTATAAAGTGTAGAAGGTAAGTAATGTTTGCCTTGCTCTAAAGGCACTAACTGAACATTATTATCGTTCATTACACCCATAGCACAATTAGAACTACCGTAATCAAAACCTACAAACATATACCACCACACATTACCAAAAAGGCCGCGCAATTTAGCATACTTAAGATTACTTTTAAATTGCTATATGCTTTCTCTTACTCTCAAAAAACTAGCAAAGCGTGGAAGACCATTCTTAGTTAACCCGTGAAAACGATAGGTAACAGTGCTGCCAATGGCCGGTGGGTTTTGCCGTTGGGCATCACTAAACCCTGTACCAATTGAAAACAACTGCCCAGAGGCTGACTTAACGCGAAGCGCACCAAGCATCCCCGTGTATTTACCTTTACCCGGCAAATGAGCAATAACAACCGCCTCAGCATCAAGGTAAGGCTTTAGCTTTAACAAAGCACCACTTCGTCCACTTTTATGTTTTGCATCAGCTAGGTGCAGCATAACGCCTTCTGCACCCTGTGCCGTTATGCTATTGAAGTTATCAGAGAGCTGTTTGTTATCTTTAAATTGAACCTGCTTAACTGCTTGGATATGGGGCTGATTAATATGTGTAACAAGTTGAGAGTAATTTTTATAACGCTCACTGAAAGGTAGGGTTTTATCTGGCATATCAAATATTTTGTAAGTGACAGTTTGCCAGTCTTGGTTATTTGGTATTTTAGTTCTTACTATACCGCTTAATGCAGCAAAATGTGCCCGTTCAGTCCAAAGCTCGCCGTCTAACCATATGTTAGGCAGTGATGCGCTAAACCAAGGTGGTGCATTAATCACATTACCTTTGCGAGTAACAAACTGTGTGCCGGTCCATATGGCTCTTACACCGTCAAATTTTTCGCTGACTAAGTAGGCGCTAATATCGTCGTGCTTTTCTTCATCATACACTTTGGCTAATAATACAGAAGGCTGAGAAGTATAAGCCGAGCAGCTAAACAAAATAACCGTAATTAATAACATCCATTTTAGAGCAATCATTAGCGCATCCAAGCTAGGTAATAGTGACTTAAACTATAGTTGAGATTGCACCCATTGCCAAAACTCCTCAAGGTTACCCATGCAATAGGTCGCTTTGCTAAAGTCATGTTCTTTGGTGTGGCTATTTGCAATAGCAACCACTCTTAAGCTCGCATTATTTGCAGCGCTTACGCCTGTAAACGTATCTTCTACAGCTATCGCATTTTCTGCCTTTATGTTTATTTGCTTTAAAGCGAGTAAATATGGGTCGCCTGCCGGTTTGGGGTTAATCACATCATCTTTGGTAACAACGCTATCAAAAAACTCATAAAACCCCAACCCTTTTAGAATTGGCATCGCTTCACTTGTTGCACTTCCTGTTACGAGTGCCATTTTTAAGCTGCTATTTTTAACCGCTTTTAATGTTTGCACCACAAAAGGCATAAGAGGCGGTAAATTCGTTTTTACGTATTCACCAAATAATCGGTATTTCTCTGCGGCTAAAAACTCAGCACTGACTGATAAGTTATTCTCACTTTTAATTTCAATTGCCGCTTCAAGTGTAGGACGCCCTGAAAATCGCTGACAAAATTCTTCTTCTAAATAACTTACTCCAAATGGCGCTAACAGTGTGCTCCAACATACAAAGTGCATTGCTTCTGAATCGACTAGCGTGCCATCCATATCAAATAAAACGGCCTGTAAACTCATGATTTCTCCTTAAATTATAGTGCTAAAAAAAGGTGCTTCAGCACCTTTTTTGTTATTACATGATTATTGCGTTAAACCAGCAGGCGGCTCACCAAAAGCCTCTTCACCAGTTTCAATATCAACTAACTCATAGCCACGCGCTTTACGAACCACCTTAAGTACAGGTTTTTCAAAAGCGGTTTTTAAGCGCGCCGAGTCATCTTTTAATTCATCAAGCGTTGTACCGAACGGTGCTGCACCTGTTTCAGACCAATTAGTTACTTTACCATTAAGGTTATATTCTACTTCGTGTATTTGATATTGCGCTGCTTCATCTTTTGTTGCTTCACAAAAAATCACACGATAATTCCAAAATCCAGCCATTCTATTTCTCTATCAATAAACCAATTATGCGCTACTTTAACAGCTCTAAAAGGGATCACAAAATAAAAAGCCTGCACATGGCAGGCTTTTAAATGCATATTTCTAATCTACTAATTAGAAGAATTTAACTTTAAATTCAGCACCAACATAACGCTCTTCATTAACAATTCCCGTGTTATTGTTAAAGTCGATTGCGCCTATTGCTTGTTGCTCATCAAATAAGTTACGAACAAAACCAGCAACTTCGTATTCGTAGTCACCTTGTGCCCATCTGTAACCTGCACGAAGACCAACTTCAGTTAAAGGCTTGCCTTCAAACTCTACAGATTCATATAAGAACATGTTGATTTTGCTGCGGTAAGAAATATCACCATTTGCAAAGAAATCACCATCTTCAAGCTCTTTAGTGTAACGAAGTGTAAAGTTAGAAATCCACTCTGGTGCATGCGGTAAGCTGTTACCGTCTAAAATTGCACGAGCTTCAGGACCAAAAGGACCTGCAACTTGGAAAGTTGGATCTGTCACAGTACACTGGCCACACACAGCTACAGCTAGGTCATTATCTTTAAGCTCAGTTTTGTTATAGCTTAAGTTAAATGTTGCATTAAGCTCATCGCTTAATACCCACTCAGTGTCTAACTCAAAACCGTAGCCCGTCGTTTTATCTGCATTGATTAAGCGGTTAAAGTTTGCACCACCACCTACAGCAGTCAATTGCTGATCGCTCATTGTGTAGTAGAACACAGTTGCGTTTACGCGACCTTGTCCGTCTAACACGTCTGATTTAATACCTGTTTCAAATGAAGTTACGGTTTCAGAATCAGCTGTTGTTACTTCATCACCAAATAAAATACGACCTTGCAAGCTTGGTGCGCGGAATGTATTAGCTACGCGGCTGTACCAGTTTACGTCTTCGTTTACTTTGTAGTTTGCAGATAAATCCCAGCTTACATGGCTATCGCTAACATCTTGCTCGATAAATAAAGCACCACCGCCAACAGGGCTAAGTGTACGATCTGCAGAGAAATCTTTTTCATCATCAGAGTAACGAAGACCCGCTGTTACTTTTAAATCATCAGATACAACATAATCAACAGAGCCAAATACTGCCCATGCTGTTGTGTCTTGCTGCTGTTTTACATACCCGTTTAAGGCGCCAGCATTTGGTGATGAAAATGTGTCGTAGCTAAAGTTTTCAATTGTTAGTTCTTCATCAAAGTAAAAAACGCCCACTTGATAATTTAAGTCGCCGTCAAAGTTACTTGATAAACGAAGTTCTTGAGTAATTTGATCTTGCTCAGGAATACCATCGGCACTTTCTGAAGGGAATGGAATAAAGCCAGGGCCCATGTAATCAGGAAGGAAAACAGCACCGTAACCACCGTCAATATCACCACGAGAGTAAATTTCAGCGCTTTCCCATGCAGAGATAGACGTTATAGTGTGGTTTTTAAGTTCCCACTCAAGTCTTAAGCTCATACCTTCAGATTCTACTTGTTGAGTAGAACGAGCACCGGCATCTTGATAAACAACATCATGCTCGTAGTTATCAACCAATTCGTTAGAGCCAGATTCAATTACGTTTGCACGAAACGCAATAGGCGAACCATCTAAATCACGTGTGTGATAGTTTAAAAGCGCAGAAAAATCATCGCCTTCATATAAAAACTGAATACGTGCAGCTTTTTCAGTATAACCGCCCTGTTGATCTTTAGCTTCAAAATTAGGTGCTTGGTTATCAATGTAATCATCTTTATCTTGCCATAATAATGAAACGCGAGCAGATAAACGATCTGTTAGCGCACCACCTACAGCACCTTCAGTGTCTACTGCGCCACGGCTACCGTATGAAACCGCACCGTAACCGTCAAACTCTTGGCTAGGTTTAACTGAATCAAACTTAACAAGGCCTGCAGGCGTATTACGGCCAAATAAAGTACCTTGCGGACCACGTAATACTTCTACGCGCTCAATATCAAATACTGGAAAGCCTTTTAAAATCGCATTTTCTTGAACAACTTCATCAACAACTAACGATACAGGTTGAGACGCATTCAAATCGAAATCGGTGTTTCCTAAACCACGTACGTAAAAACGAGGGAAAGAACGGCCAAATGAAGATTCGATAGACAAGCTTGGAATTTTCGCATTCATAAAACGAATGTCCATACCCGCAGAGCTGTAGGCATCAAGGTTATCACCTTGCAATGCAGATACAGCTACAGGCACCTCTTGAGCATTTTCTACACGTTTACGTGCAGTAACTTGGATAACTTCTAGTTGATTACTTTTTTTAGCCGTTTCTTCTTCAGCAGCAAATGAAGAAACAGAAGTGCCAGCAGCAGAGAGTAGTGCGGCATTGATGATTGTCGCTATTGCAGATTTTTTAATTGCTTTCATGTCGGGTATTAACCTTTTGTATGCACTCTTGTTCAACGGTTTTTTGTGTTGCGCAATGTATTCATTGCGGGTTCGTACAATTTTTCGCGACTTGGCTATATGCGCGCGGACCTTATTATCGAGAGTACAAAAACGAAATAATGAGGCTGAACGAACGAGTGAGATTATACCACTGTGTGATAAATTTACTGCATAAAATCTTTGTAATTTTGAAACTATTTTGCAACATTTAACCACAAGATAGCGGCTTTTAATTACTTTTTAGATGTAAAAACCCAACCATAAGGACATATGTCCTTATCAATAAAACCACAAATAAAGTAGCAATTTTAAAGTTTTAACTAAAAAACCTAACTTAGGTACGATTTTTGCTGGCGAAGAAAAAACCGCACTAGGCGGGTTTTTTCAATGTTTTATCAAGTACGCTTTATGGCTATTTCACCATCGATATGAATGTCACGTTGAGGGAACGCAATCACCACACTATGTTGCTCAAATATGTCATACAGACTAAAGCGAATATCACTGCGCACAGTTCTAAGCATGGTTTCAGATTCAGCACATACCCAAAAAACAGCGTTAAAAACTAGCGAGCTATCGGCAAAGTCATCAAACAACACTGCCGATTTTGGTGTTTTTAAAATTGCGCCATGTTCATCTAACACCTGCTGAATGAGCTTTTTAACTAATACCACATCTGATCCATACGCCACCCCAACACTCACCGATGAACGTGCATTTCCATCAATTAACGTCCAGTTGGTTACTGTGTTCTCTAATAATTGACTGTTGGGTATTAGCATATGTACCCCGTCATTTCGACGTATACGCGTTGAACGAGTATTTATAGTTTCGACGACACCTTTGGCACTGCCTACTTCTAAAAAGTCACCTATTCGAATGGGGCGTTCCCACATTAATATCCAACCGCTTATAAAGTTATTAATTATATTTTGCGCACCAAACCCCACACCTATTGCAATGGCGCCAGATACAAACGCAAAAGCCGTTAATGGGATGTTTAATACTTCCAGCGAGGTGAAAACTAAAATGGCGATACTTAAAATAAAATAAATACGCGTAAATAAATGAACAGCATCTTGGCTTATTTTTTTGGCAAGTAGGGTTCTTTTTATTAACTTACCAATGTGGGTCACCACAAACCACATTGCAAACAAAATAAGCGGCACCTGAATTATTTTTGCCACTGTTAGTTGGATGTCGTTGTAACTAAATACAACAAAAGAAAGGATTTCGTTTATTTGTTCTAAATTCATTTATTTTCCAATCAGGGAGTCTTTAACTTTATTATAAGGTGAATGTGTTTTAATTAACTAACCTTAACACGCCACAATGCAATTTAACTGACTTTAAAAATTGCGCTTTGTTATTTTATAGCACTTATGACTCCAAAAAGGGCATCAAAATAAACAGCTCAAGCTACTTTTACCTACCTAAACTCCTATTTTTAGCTAATTTGCGTTTAAATCCAGCTTAATCTCGATAAACTTTATTGTATATAAATCAAAATTTGGTAAGTTAAGTGGGTTTTTCGACTCGAAAAGCCTATTCCGGCTAATCTTTCTATGGAGTTATTATGCGTAAAACCCTAATCGCCACTACAATTGCTAGTGCATTATTACTATCTGCCTGTTCAGAAAATAAATCAGAAACACAAACAATGGCAAAAGAAAGCGCAGCACAAGTGCAAGACGTAAACGCAAGCAATGTGTTATTCAAACCAAGTCCTTTACAATACATGGCACCTGAGTTTGATAAATTTGGTACTAAAGATTACGAAGCCGTATTTGATGCAGGTATTGCAGAGCATACAGCTCAAATACAAGCAATTGCTAATAACCCAGAGCCAGCAACATTCAAAAACACGTTAGTTGAAATGGAACTATCTGGTGAGTTATTGAACCGTGTATCAACGGCATTTTATAACTTATCGGGCTTAATCTCAGATGATGAATACCAGCGCATTAGTAAAAAAATGGCGCCTGTATTATCGGCTCACTCTGATGACATTTATTTAAACGGCGCTTTATTTGAGCGCGTTCAAACAATATACGACAACCAAGCAACACTAAGCGTTGAAGACCAACGTCTTGTTGATTTTTACTACAAGCAGTTTGTAAAAGCCGGCGCTAAACTAAGTGACGAAGAAAAAGCAAAAATGCGTGAAATTAACGCACAGCTTGCTAACTTATCTACTGCGTTTTCGCAAAACGTTTTAAAATCCTTTAAAGAAGATGTCATTGTTGTTACTGACAAAGCTAAACTTGCTGGCCTTTCTGAAGGTGAAATTGCAGGCCTTGCCGCTGCAGCTAAAAAAGCAGGTAAAGATGGCTACATGATCACGCTTGTGAACACCACGCAACAGCCTATTTTATCAAGCCTTGAAAACCGCGAATTACGTGAGCAAATTTTTACTGCATCAGCAAACCGTGCGGCACAAACAAATGGCCCTATCATCATTGAAGAAACTAACTTACGTGCACAAAAAGCAGAGCTGTTAGGCTACAAAGACTGGGCTTCGTATGTAATGACGTCGCGTATGGCGCAAACAACTGAAAATGTATATGGCATTTTAGATGACCTTGCCCCTAAAGCCGTTGAAAAAGCAAAAATTGAAGCCGCTGCTATTCAAAAAGTAATTAATGATTCGGGCGAAAGCTTTGAACTTAAACCTTGGGATTGGGCATTTTACGCTGAAAAAGTACGAGCAGAGAAATACGACCTAGACCCTGCGTTAGTTAAACCTTACTTTGAAATGAGCTCAGTAATTAACGATGGTTTATTCTTTGCGATGAATAAACTGTACGGTATTACATTCAAAGAACGTCAAGACTTACCGGTTTACCACGAAGATGTAACCGTTTACGAAGTATTTAATGCTGACGGCAGTGCAATTGGTTTATTTTACATGGACCCATACGCACGTGAAGGCAAACGTGGCGGCGCATGGATGAGTGCATACGTAAGCCAAAGCGGCTTAAAAGGCACTAAACCGGTTATTTATAACGCGCAAAACATTCCAAAACCTGCTGAAGGCGAGCCAACGCTTATGACCTTTGACGAAGTGTCGACTATGTTCCATGAATTTGGTCATGCGGCTCACGGTTTATTCTCAGATGTTAAATACCCAAGCCTTGCTGGTACTGCAACGGCGCGTGACTTTGTTGAATTTCCATCTCAAGCACACGAAGATTGGATGATTGAACCTAGCGTACTTGCTAATTACGCTAAGCACTACAAAACAGGTGAGCCAATTCCACAAGCATTACTTGATAAAGTATTAGCATCGCAAAAATTCAACCAAGGTTTTGGTACTACTGAATATTTAGCCGCTGCTTTACTGGATATGGAATGGCATTCATTTGGTTCAGATAAGAAAATCAATGATGTTCAAGAGTTTGAAAACGCAGCACTAAAAGCTCATGGCATTGATTACTACCCTGTACCACCGCGTTATAAATCAAACTACTTTAGCCATACTTTTGCTGGCGGTTACTCTGCGGGTTACTACGCCTACCTTTGGACTGAAGTATTTGCAGCCGATGCGTTTGCACATATGGAAAACAACGGCGGTTTAACACGTGAAAACGGTGATAACTTCCGTAAAGAAATCCTATCAAAAGGTAATAGCCGCGACTTAATGCAAAGCTACATTGAGTTTAGAGGTCAAAAACCAACAACCGACGCACTACTTAAGCGCCGTGGTTTAGTAGAATAATAACTTAACTTATTATTTTTAATATAAAAGCCCGCTTGCGGGCTTTTATTGTTTATACCTTTATTTATAACAGATAAACTTAGCCAATTAGTTATTACAAAATGATGGTTATGGGCTATTTATTTACAGTGACCCTACTTTGGGCATTTTCGTTTAGTTTAATTGGCGTATATTTAGCTGGTCAGGTTGATGCATGGTTTAGCGTATTAATACGTGTTGCGCTAGCCACATTGGTATTTTTACCGTTTATTAAACGCCTTCCTCCCGCCACCGCAATCAAGCTTATGTTAATAGGCGCTGTGCAACTTGGTGTTATGTACAGTTTTTATTACCACTCATTTTTGTTTTTAAGCGTCCCTGAAGTATTGCTTTTTACCGTAATGACACCGCTCTATATCACTTTATTAAACGACGCCATTAACAAACAGTTTAATCCGCAATTTTTTATTGTCGCTTTAATTGCCGTATTGGGTGCTGTCGCAATTCGTTATGAAAATCTCGACAATAACTTTTGGTTAGGGCTGTTGCTTGTGCAAGGAGCTAATTTAAGTTTTGCCACTGGTCAAGTCACTTACAAACGACTAATGCAAGGCAAGCAGCTTGACGGCAAAGCGGCATTTAGCTGGTTTTTTATTGGTGCGCTTATTATTGCCGGCTTATGTTACGCTTTATTTGGTAATCTAAGTAAGTTACCAAGCACGAATACACAATGGGGAATTTTAATTTATTTAGGAATTGTGGCCTCAGGCCTAGGTTATTTTTTATGGAATAAAGGCGCAACGCTTGTCAATGTTGGGGCGTTGGCAGTTATGAATAACTTACTTATTCCAGTCGGTATTATTGTTAATATTGTTATTTGGAATAGAGATGCCGATATTTTTAGGCTAAGTGTTGGTGCTGCAATAATGCTTTTAGCGTTAGTGATTAATCAAATAATGGCGAAAAAATAAGTTCACTTTCCTGTCGTTTAAATGTCATTAAGTGTGACTAAGGTAGTGCAACTTTTATTTTTTAAGGATAAACAATGAAACGCATTACCTTATCTGCCAGCTGCCTTCTATTTGTTGCACTTATTGGCTGTGACGACGAAGTTAAAGTAGTCGAAAAAGACGTGGTAGTAACGAACACTCACGTTGAAATTGTAGAAGTGCCGACCCCTGTGGTTGTAGAAGTTGCACAAGGAAGCAATATTCAACTAGGTGCTCGCCCAGATTATTTAATAAACGACATGGCGCCAAGCGAACTAAAAACACAATTAGCAGCTTGCCAAGATGGCCCATTTTATACGACAGACTTTTCAATTGGGCATCGTGGTGCGCCAATGCAATACCCAGAACATACTAAAGAATCCTATGTTGCAGCAGCGCGTATGGGGGCCGGTATTGTAGAGTGCGATGTAACGTTTACAAACGATAAAGAACTCGTATGCAGGCACTCACAATGTGACTTACATACCACCACCAATATTTTAGCTATTCCAGAACTTGCTGCAAAATGCAGTGTGCCATTTACCCCAGCCAATCCAAATACAGGGGTTCCTGCTTCAGCAAAATGCTGTACAAGCGATATTAGCCTGAGCGAATTTTTAACCCTTGAAGGAAAGATGGATGGCGCCAACACAAACGCCACCACGGTAACTGAATACCTCAACGGCACCCCAAATTGGCGTACCGATTTATACGCAACAACAGGTACGCTTTTAACCCATAAGCAAAGTATTGAATTATTTAAAGCACTGGATGTAAAAATGACCCCAGAGCTTAAGTCGCCTCAAGTTAGTATGCCTTTTGATGGTATGAGCCAAGAACAATATGCACAAAAAATGTTAGATGAATACACGCAATTAGATGTACCAGCAAATCAGGTTTATCCGCAATCATTTAACTTAAACGATGTAGAATACTGGATTAACACCAACCCTGAATTTGCAGAACAAAGTGTTTACTTAGATGGCCGCGATAGCGAAGCAGGGTTTGATCCGAGCAATCCAGCAACATGGCAACCAAGCATGGCCGAGCTGGTTGCTAACGACGTTAAAATACTCGCGCCTCCCATTTGGATGATGTTAACCATCGATAACGATAATAATATAGTTCCTTCACAATACGCCATTGAAGCAAAAGCAGCAGGTTTGAAGCTCATAGCGTGGAGCCTTGAGCGCTCAGGGCCACTAAATGAAGGCGGTGGTTATTACTATCAATCAATTGCTGATGTAATAAATAACGATGGCGATATGATGACTGTAGTTGATGTGTTAGCAAAGCAAGTAGGCGTTATTGGTATATTTTCTGATTGGCCGGCCACGGTAAGTTACTACGCAAGCTGTAATAAAATGCCAGCCAGTATTTAAAAACGCATTTCAGCGGTCGTTTATTCTGCTGCGCTCAGTTACCATAAAGAGAGAATCTAAACCTTTTTAACTGAGCGCTTTTATGATCATCCAACACCATAATGCTGATTTATCAACACCAACAGGCCTAATGCGAACCACAGTGTATCGTCCACAAGCCGATGGGCAGTTTCCTGCTATTATTTTTTACTCTGAGATTTTTCAGCAAACCGCCCCCATCGCCCGAAGTGCTGCACTTTTGGCAAGCCATGGTTTTGTTGTGTTAGTACCTGAAGTATTTCATGAGTTAAACCCTATCGGGACTGTACTTGCCTACGACGATGCAGGTAAAGATAAAGGTAATGCTGATAAGTGGGAAAAACCGCTTGAGCATCACGATAGCGACACACAAGCATTAATCGATTTTGTAAAGTCGCAACAATACTGCTCAGGTACAGTGGGTGCAATGGGGGTATGTATTGGCGGGCATTTAGCTTACAGAGCTGCACTTAATCCCCAAATAAAAGCGGCGTTTTGTTTATACGCAACCGATATTCATAGCGACACACTACCCGCTCAAAAAGGAAACAATTCATTTGAGCGCATGGCCGACATACAAGGTGAAATACATTTTATTTGGGGTAAACAAGACCCTCATGTACCACAGGAGGGTCGCAGTAAAATTTATCAACAATGTATTAGTAGCGGTATTAATTACCAGTGGCAAGAAGTTAACGCACAACATGCCTTTATGCGCGACGAAGGTGAGCGATATGACGGTGCACTCGCAATCACTATGTACCAACAAGCGGTGGCGCTATTTAACCGCACGCTTTAATGCAAAGCCATTGAGTTATTTAAACGCTTTTCAGCATACCCAGCGCGGTATGCTGCTTTACAAAGTACGCTTTTAAATAATCAATAAATAACCTAAGTTTTTTAGAGCCAGTGGCACCTGGCGGAAACACCCCATAAAGCTCAATATCTTTAGTTTTGTAATCGTCTAGTATGATCTCTAGTAGCCCTGCTTGGACTTTAGGCCACGCATCATAAAGAGGAATACGACCAAGGCCATGCCCCGCCTCTACAAATGCCGTTCGAGCTGCCGCATTATTAGTACTTAAACCACCTTGCATTGTAATGTCGTGTTTTTTGCCATCTTTTTGAAGTGTTAATGTTTTACTTCCTAATTGATACACGACCCACTTGTGCACTTTTAACTCCGCTGGGTTTTTAGGTTTACCAAAGTAATCAAAGTAATCTGAAGAGCCACAAATACAGGTGCTCATTGTGGTGAGTTTTGTAGCTTGTAAGTTTGAGTCACTTAACGCAACACCACGAATAGCAATATCAAAGCCATTTTTTATTATATCTACTACGTCGTCTGTCAGTTGTAGGTCGATGTCAATTTTTGGATATTGACGCTTAAACGTATTTATAGCGGGTACAATTAATTGCATGCCTACATTAACTGGACAACTCACTTTAAGTAAACCTTGCGGCTCGCTTTTTATATTTTCTATTTGTTGATTTGCGGCATTGGCCTGCTCAGTAATAACGCGACAGCGTTCGTAATACGCTATACCGGCCTCAGTGAGTGTCATTGTGCGAGTTGAGCGATTTAAAAGCGTAACTTCAAGCTGGGTTTCTAGCTTTTTTAAGTGATAGCTTGCCACAGCACGCGTTAAACCTAGTTGCTTAGAGGCGGCAGTTAAACTTCCTTGCTCTACAATTTGTGCAAACACCACCATACTTTTTAATTGTTCGAATGACACTTTCATGGTTGTTTCCGCCTAGTTTAAAATTCAACCCACACATTGTATCAATTATTAAACCAATAAAGTCAAATTTATCATCGTTGTTTAAAGCAGTTTAAATGCATATAGTAAATACACGAGTTTGGTGAATACCAAATACTGATTAACTCAATTATCGAAGGAATATTGTTATGGCTAAAAAAATACTTATGGTACTTACTTCACATTCGGACCTTGGTAACACAGGTGAAAAAACCGGTTTTTGGGTTGAAGAATTTGCAGCACCTTACTATGCATTTGTTGATGCAGGCGCTGAAGTAACACTTGCGTCTCCGGCTGGCGGCCAACCGCCAATTGACCCTACAAGCACGCTTGCTGATTTTCAAACCGATGCAACTAAACGTTACGATGCAGACAGCGCAGCGCAAGCGCTAATGGCTAATACCCATGCACTAAGCGAAGTAAATTCAAGTGATTACGACGCAGTATTTTACCCTGGTGGCCACGGCCCATTATGGGATTTAGTAGACAACACCGATTCTGTATCGCTAATTGAAAATTTTATTAAAGAAGAAAAACCCGTCGCTGGCGTATGTCATGCAAGTGCTGTGTTTTTAAATGCCAAAGATGCAGACGGCAACGCATTGGTAGCTGGTAAAAAAGTAACCGGCTTTACTAATAGCGAAGAAGAAGCAGTACAACTAACCGACATAGTCCCATTTTTAGTAGAAGACGAGCTAATCAAAAAAGGCGGCGACTACCAAAAAACTGAAGATTGGGGTGTGCTTGCTTTAGAAGATGGTTTATTGATCACAGGTCAGAACCCTGCAAGTTCAGAGCTTGCTGCTAAAAAACTATTAACTAAATTAGGTTAATAGCAATTATACACTAAAGGCCAATACGGCCTTGATTAAGCACAGCATTTAAGCTGTGCTTTTTATTTGCTTTTCATTACTCAATACAATTTCTATACTAGCAACTGCTTAAGCTCATTAGGGAAAATATATGACAACCCAGTCTCTGTCATTAGTTACTACTTCAAGATTTGCAATATTTAGTATTGTTGCTGTTTGCTTTGTACTTCAAGTTATTAATAGCCTCCCTGGAATAAACCTCAATGGTTTAGGTATTTATCCTCGTAGCATTCAAGGTTTAATTGGCATACTTTGCGCTCCCTTTTTACACGGTAGTTGGTGGCACTTTGCCAGTAATATGCTGCCATTTGCGGTGCTCAGTTGGCTTATTTGCCAATACAGTGTTAAACGATTTTACACCGTGTTTGTTTTTACTGCGCTTGCAGGTGGTTTGCTTGTATGGACATTTGGTCGCAGTAATTTTCATGTTGGTTTGAGCGGCGTAATATATGGTTTATGGGGTTTTATTCTCTGCTATGGCGTGGTTAGGCGCTCGCTAAAATCAATCGTAATCGCTGTAGTCGTTGCCATACTTTATAGCGGTTTTATTTGGGGCGTATTGCCGCAACGTTTTCATATTTCGTTTGAAAGCCACTTATTCGGAGCCTTAAGTGGTTTGTTTTTGGGTTATAAATTAGCAAAAGCAGATAGACAAAAAGGTTTGTGAAAAAACTATTTTAAGTAAATCAATCTAACAGTGAGGTTATTTATGAGCAATAAAAACGATTACACACCACCCAAAGTATGGACTTGGGAAAGTGAAAGTGGCGGTAAGTTTGCCAGTATTAATAGGCCCATAGCTGGGGCAACGCATGACAAAACCTTACCTATTGGTGAACATTCATTTCAGCTTTACTCGCTAGCAACACCGAACGGCCAAAAAGCCGCTATTATGTTTGAAGAACTTTTAGAGCTTGGTATTAATGATGCGCAATACGATGCTTATCTAATTAATATTGGCGAGGGAGATCAGTTTGGTTCTGACTTTGTTAATATTAATCCAAATTCAAAAATTCCTGCGCTACTTGATCACTCAACAACACCGCCAACACGTGTATTTGAGTCGGGCTCTATTTTGCAATATTTAGGTGAAAAATTTAACGCATTTATACCTAAAGGTCTTGTAGCAAAAACCGAGTGTCGTAACTGGTTATTTTGGCAAATGGGTTCTGCACCCTACTTAGGCGGCGGGTTTGGCCATTTTTATAGTTATGCGCCCAGTAAAATGCAATACCCTATTGACCGCTTTACTATGGAAACCAAACGCCAACTCGATGTACTTAACCAGCATTTAAGTAACAATGACTATATGGCGGGCGAGGAATATTCAATTGCCGACATGGCTATTTGGCCTTGGTATGGCTCGCTTGTTTTAGGCGACTTGTACGATGCTGCAGAGTTTTTAGACGTTGCCTCTTATACGCATGTTGTTAAATGGGCTAAACAAATCGCTGAGCGTCCCGCGGTTAAAAGAGGTCGTCGTGTTAATCGCACATGGGGCCCCGAAGAAGACCAGTTAGCCGAACGACATAGCGCAGACGACTTTAAGTAAACTGTTGCTAACACTTCAAAAAACCAGCTTAAATGCTGGTTTTTTATGTTCAATTTTAATATGGCGTTGCTAAAGTGATCACACTCCCCTAACTGAGAGTAGAATATTTAATCATATCAACCTAGTATAAATTTACTTACTTCAAAATTTGTGAAAACACCGTGGTCAAACTAACAAAAGAGCAAATTTATAAACGCCTTAATAATGAAGAAGATGCTAAAGCCTGCAAAGAAATTGATGAATCTGCATGTAAAGAGGTACCCGGTAACTTCATTATTTTATTACTGAGCCAGCTGTTTAGTAAATTTGCAGATGCACTACTCAACCCTAAAGTAACGCTCCCTTGGTTAATGCACAGCCTAAATGTGCCTGGCAGCTTTATAGCGTGGCTTGTACCAATAAGGGAATCTGGCTCTTTACTTCCGCAGTTGGCCATTGCCGATGTGATCCGCAAACTATCTGTTCGAAAATGGGTATGGGTAATTGGCGCTATTGCGCAATCGTTATGTATATTTGCGATGGTAGGCGTTGCTTTTACATTAGAGGGAAAACAAGCGGGCTACGCTATTTTAGGTTTATTAATTTTATTTAGTTTAGCGCGGGGCTTTAATTCAGTAGCAGCAAAAGATGTACTGGGAAAAGTGATTCCAAAAAAACAGCGAGGAAACATTAGCGGCTTAGCGGCAAGTATTGCAGGTTTAGCAACCCTGACCTTTGGGCTGTTAATGTGGTTTTTTTCTCAGCAAAAAGAACAAAACACGGTATTAATGGCTTTGGTATTGGGCGCAGTAATGTGGCTCGTGGCGGCCTTTTTTTATAGCCGCATAAATGAATACAAAGGGGCCACTGAGGGAGGAAAAAACGGGTTACTGCACGCATTTACAAAACTTAAACTCCTTTACCACGATAAGCAATTTGCCCACTTTGTTGTCACACGGGCTTTTTTGTTGTGCTCAGCCTTAAGCGCACCATTTTATATTATTTTGGCAAGTCGCCAGTCGTTTGAGTTTTCATTACTTGCAACGTTTATTGCCGTATCGGGGTTAGCTAGTTTAGTGTCGGCGCCAATTTGGGGGCGATTAAGTGACCTATCAAGCCAGCGAGTTTTAGTGCTTAGTGCCATGCTAGTCACTTTCAATGGTTTAGCGGTTTTTGTTATTGCAACGTGGTTTAACCATTTGTTGAGTGCATGGTGGCTACTGCCTACGCTTTACTTTTTACTTTCTGTTGCTCACCAAGGGGTTCGCCTTGGCCGCAAAACGTATTTAGTCGATATGGCACAAGGAAACAAACGTACCGATTATGTTGCGGTAAGTAATACGGTTATTGGTGTGCTTTTACTCATGTTAGGCAGTCTTGGATTACTTGAGAGCTTTTTGTCTACCGCTGAACTTATTTTGCTCTATAGCATGCTTGGGTTTTGTGGCGCTATGAGTGCATTATTTTTACCTATAATAGAATAAACATCGCCATAACAATTCGTACTAACACCTAAAAGCACTTACTTTATTAACCCATTTAGTATAAACATTTTATTACAATTACTTACACCCTAACGTTAGTTTTTGCCGTAGGCTGAAGAGAATTAAATACTTGCCTACTTAAAACTACACAAAGGGACTTACCATGTTGAAACCGTTTAGTGCATTACTTATATTGCTTGCGCCTAGTGTTTTATCGGCACAAACTATGTCGATTAAAACCACCGAAGAGTTAGTAACCACCGACTCAACAACGTTATTTGCATTCAACAAAGAGCTTAAACAGCTAGAACATATTGATTTGCTATCGGCACAAAGTACTCAGCTAATTTTGCCTGATAAGGCCATTGGCTTTGACGTGGCAACACTTGCTAATTCGAGTGGTAAACAAGCGCTTGTTGTAGCAAGCGATGGCATTTACAAAGCAGGCAAGGATATACCTTCACTGTTATTTACATACACATCAGTAATAAACCAGCTAGAAGTCACCGAGTTTGAAAAAATAAACTTTATTATTGACGCAAACAAAGATGGACTGAGTGATATTTTGCTCCCTGACTTAAAGCAAACAACTCTGTATGTTCAAAACACCAACGGCCAATTTACTCCTCATACTTTTGAAAAAACAGCGCTATTTACCGGTGATTTTTCAAAAGAAGGGCTCATTCTTGAGGTTGATATTAATAACCAGCCTACTATTACCGACTTTAACCACGACGGCCTAAACGACTTAGTATTTTTAAATAAGCAAGGCGCCCATGTACTTTACGCGAATGCTAATGGTTACAATAAAACCATGGCTGACGTTAATTTTAATATTGAGTTGGGTGAGCTCAGTAACGGTGAAAAACGCAAAATAAAACAGCTTATTGATATAAACAACGATGGCTATTTAGACTTTATTACCAAGCAATATAAGCCAGTGAAAGGTATGGATTCGCTCGATATTGAAATAGCGCATAACCTTTATTTGGGTAATAAAACAGGTTTTAGTGAAACACCTATTAAATTGTTAAATACCAGCGGCCCTAGTCAGCTTGTATTTGAAACAGACTTTAATAACGATGGCTTAATAGATCTTCAAACAATGGACTTGGACATTGGCCTTGGCACTATTGCTTCTATGGCTATGGGCGGTGGTAAAACTGACGTAGATGTAGAAATGAATATTTATAAGCAACAAGCAGATGGCTCATTTGCCAGCAAATCAAGCATAGAAATTGATCTTGAGATGGAAATAAATATGAGTAATGGCGATGCAACCCCGCCTTTATACATAGGCGATATAAACGGCGATAACAAAACCGATGCAGTCTATAAGTACAGCAAAAAAACGCTCTATGTTTACTACGGCGATGAGAACAATTTGCTGAGCAAAAAGCGTAAAAAAATAAAGTTAACTTTACCTAAAAAAAGTAAAGATATTTTGTTAGTTGATATTAACCAAGACGGTAAAAAAGACTTTGTGTTTAAATTTACCGAAGAAGATGGCACCAGTAAAATATCAACCCGCTTAAACTAACCACCTACACAAAAAGCCCAGTATTACTGGGCTTTTTGTGTCAGCTTTTACACATATTTACGCTTTAATACTGAGTAACGAATCAGATTCAGACAAGCCAAACTTTTCTTGAACAGCCGAGAGTATAGCGTCTTTATCTTCATCGTTTATTTGGCTTGAATACTGCTCGAGTAATTCATCAAGGTAACTTACTACCTCTTCTGTATTAACTTGCTCTAGTGAATTTTGTGGCGGTGGAGGCGGTCTTTGCCCTTCAGGGCGGCCAGCATCACCAATACTTTTAGCATCAAATTCAAGCTCGCTCATTAATTCTGCCAGCTCTTTAGTGGGTGAAATACCCTGCTCTTCAAACGCAGCTTGAATGCTTTTTGCATCTTCAGAGGTTAAGCTTTCGGGACCAAACTGCGCTAGCGTTTCTTTTACAAAATCACTTTGTTCTGACGTTAGCGATACAGCTTGGCTTTTTTGCTGCGGGATAAAACTAGTAGCGTTGTTGTTTATAGAGTTGATCATGTTAGTTTCCTTTCAACGTTCACGACGAGGTGGTTTATGTTCACTTAATTCTTGCTCGCTGATTTCCCCATTACCGTCAGCATCAATTTCATCAAAAATAGTCTGTGCGTCACCGTGAGGTGGTTTTTTAGTATTAAATTCATTAAAACTAATTGCACCATTGCCATCGCTGTCGAGAGTTAAGAAGTCTGGCTTAGGCGGTTTGTTATTACTTCCTTTTGCAGCAATATTGGCTGAAAAAACAATGCTAAGTAATACAATCATTGCCGTTGATGTTAAATGCTTCATAGTAATAACCTTATATTCAGGGCGTGTTGATAGCGTAAAATTACACTTTAAAAACGCAAAAAATGTGCAAACAATAAGGAAGTATTAAATAATTTAAAAAATTGATGTGTTCTAGGGCGTTCTGGTTGCTCAATTTACAATCAGCAGATAAGCTAACGCAAGCGTGTGTAAATGCGCGTAATACTGCCCTTAATTCTCAAAGCTGATATACTGCTTGAGCATATAAAACAACTAATTACAGAGCACTTTTATAAATAATGATTAATAACCAATTCCACTTAGCAGGCAAGCTGTGAAAACACCAAAACGCTTACAACCCCTTATCGATGACGGTTTAATTGATGAAGTACTTAGCCGACTAATGAGCGGTAAAGAAGCCGATGTATTTGTAGTTCGCTGTGGTGAACACATCCGGTGTGCCAAGGTTTATAAAGATGCTGTTAAACGCAGTTTTAAAAAAGCCGCACAATACCAAGAAGGCCGTAAAGTTCGCGGTGGTCGTCAAGCACGTGCCATGGGAAAACGCTCAAGTTATGGGCGCCAGTTAGAAGAAGAAATTTGGCAAAACGCTGAGGTTGATGCACTTTCTCGATTAGCTAGGGCCGGTGTACGCGTACCCGACACATACTGCTGTGTTGATGGTGTATTACTTATGGAACTTGTGTCTGATAGCGATGGCGATGTAGCGCCGCAGCTAGGCCATGTAAGTATGAGCAAAGAAGAAGCTATAAAACAACATAAACAAATGATGCATTACATTATGCTTATGCTGTGCGCGGGTATAATTCATGGTGATTTATCAGAGTTTAACGTGCTTGTTGACGATAAAGGCCCTGTGATTATTGATTTACCGCAAGCTGTAAATGCGTCTGCTAACAATAGCGCTGAAGCCATGTTTGCTCGTGACGTAAACAATATGCGCCGATATTACAGCGAGTTTGCGCCTGAGCTGTTAAATACTCAGTATGCCAAAGAAATGTGGGCACTATTTGAAGAAGCAAACCTAACACCTAACTCTATACTTACAGGTGAGTTTGAAGATAACAGCGAAGACGCTGATGTTGATTCTGTACTTGACGAAATCCAAGCCGCAGCCGATGAAGAACAAGAACGTTTAGCGCGTATCAACTTCTCTGACGACGAGTAATAACACTCATTTTTATGGTAATCGCTTTGCTCCCTTATTGCGGGTGTACAAAGCGATACCCCACCCCATAAACAGATTGAATCACACTCTCAGTTTTAGTTAATTCATCAAGCTTTTTGCGTAATTTTTTTATGTGGCTGTCAATTGTTCTGTGGCTCACAATGCGCTGATCGGTATACATGGTATCCATTAGGCTATCACGTGAATAAATTCTACTTGGGTTATTAAACAACGGTTTAAATAACTGAAACTCAACGTTTGTAAGCTCAATGTTGTTATTTTTATAGTTCACTTTGTAGGTGGTTTCATCTAACTGCATTGCCGACGTTTGAGCCTGTGACGTATTAATACGCCTTAAAATAGCTTTAACGCGGGCAACCAGCTCTGCGTAACTAAATGGCTTACAAATATAATCGTCAGCGCCTAACTCAAGCCCTAACAGACGGTCTATTTCTTCTACTTTAGCCGACACCATAATAATCGGTACTGTGGAAAAGCGCCTAATCGCTTTGCATAATTCAATTCCGCTTTGACCTGGTAACATTACATCAAGTAACACAAGGTTGGGCCTATTAATTTCAAGCCATGGAAGTACGTCATTCCCATGGTGTATTTGATGAGTATTAAAATGATGATTCATTAAAAAATCACTCATTAAATTAGCCAATTTTTTTTCATCTTCAACTATTAATATTTGTTCACTCATTGGCATCTCGCTTTGTCATATAAGTCCTAGCCACTTACTAAAGTAGGTAAATTAAAAAGTGACACTTCTGCGCTTTACATTGTGGGTAAGCTAATCACAACAGCAAGGCCGCCTATGCTTGCTTTCTCTGCGACTATTTCACCATGATGGCCTTCGACTATGTGTTTACATATTGATAAACCAAGGCCCGCTCCACCTTCTTGGCGGTTACGCGCATCATCAACCCGATAAAGGTATTCAAACAAATGCGCTAAATGCGAAGACTCTACCCCAACGCCATTATCCTCGATGGTCAGCTCAATAAATGATTGCCCTTTTTTGCTTATGTTTTCAGCGGTTATTGAAATAGTAGTGCACTGAGCATAGTGCAAAGCATTCATTAAAATATTGTCAAATAGCTGTAATAGCCGTGTTTTATCTGCCTGAACAATAGTTTGTTTGGCACTGTTAAGTACGTAAATATTAATTGCATGTTGTTCAAAAAGTACCTGATATTTTTGCTCAATTGTATTTAACAGTAATGTTAAATCGGTTGGCTGCATGGTGTAATGCATCCCCCCTAATTCAGCACTATTTAGCATGTGTAAATCATCAATCAACCGTTTTAAATGCATTGCCTCATCGTTAGCAGAGCTAATGTTTTGGGTGTTGGGCTCACGTACGCCAAGTAACATTGCTTCAAGTTCACCAAGTAAAATGCTCATGGGTGTTCTTAATTCGTGAGAAATATTTGCCAGCCAACGTTTACGCACTTTTTCATCTTTAGCGAGCGTTAAGGCAAGCATGTTAAAGTCTTCACTTAACTGACCTAATTCGTCTTTTCGATCAAGGGTAAGCTTAGTGGTGAAGTTCCCTTGGGTCAGCTGGTGCATACCTGTTGCAATTTGTTTTACGGGGCTGACTAAATGTCGTGATAATAAAAAAGTTAACAACAAGGTAAATAAAGCAGCGGCTATAGCAATAAGCCACAAGTAGTTGGTTTGCTGCTCTAAAAAGTCAAGCTCGTAGCCATCAACTAAACCATCTCTTTTAGAAACAGCTATATAACCAACGGCTATATTATTAACAATAATTGGCGTATTTATATAGGTAAGCTCATCAAGGTAACGCCCTCGTATCGGCTGTTTATTTTTATCAAGCAACGCGTAATGAGCTATTTTATTGGGCTTAGGTGGGCCCTTCATTTCAAAGCGGGCGCGTTCTGGCGGGGGCGGCCTCATTGAGCGACTCCTTGGCCCCGGGCGTTCAGAAAATTGACTACTTTGTAGCTCGGTTTCAATAAGGCGTCTAAAGCTTTTATTATCACGGATGACTTCGTCCCATGAGGCACTGCTTTCATATTGCGTGGCGAGCTTTATAACGAGGGGCTCAAGTGCTTTGATTTCTTTAGCATTCACATAATCAATAACCCCCTGACCTATACTCCATTGTATAAGCACCACCAGCCCTGCAATGATACTGAAGGTAAAGCTAAACAAAATTAAAAAAAGCTTATTATGAATTTTCATAAGGGAGTGTTGACCTTAAAATAAAACCGCCACTTATAACTTGGCCACATTTAAATAAATAGCTTAACAACCAAACGTGCAAACAATGTGTATTTTCCTAAATTTTTATACAAAAAAGGCGACCTAAGTCGCCTTTGTATTATTCACTTTTTAAGTGTTTATCAAAAAAGTCTAAGAAAGCCTGTAAGGTTTTAACTCTGTGCGGTTGATACGATAAGTAATGGTCGCCATCGTCCAGCTCAATATAGGTTACATCTTTTCCTTCATCATCGAGTTCATCTTCCATTTCACGGCTATGGTAAACAGGCACCACACTGTCATCGCTGCCATGTACTAATAATATAGGTCGGTTGATTTGCTTTGCGTACGTTACAGGTGAGTTAGCCTCGAGCATATCG
Organism: Pseudoalteromonas sp. S408; assembly: GCF_005886645.1. NCBI lineage: Bacteria > Pseudomonadati > Pseudomonadota > Gammaproteobacteria > Alteromonadales > Pseudoalteromonadaceae > Pseudoalteromonas > Pseudoalteromonas sp. S408. Next base: position 122,825 of record NZ_PNDY01000013.1, read on the forward strand.
TCATCTGTACCAAACTGCTTTCTTACTATTTCTTTATTAGTAAAGTAACGCGCTTTAAAAACAAGGTGCTCTAAATCACTTACGCCTGCAAAACTGGCAGCACATTTAAATGTTTCAGGGTGCTTAACAACCGCCATTAACGCAGCATACCCCCCATAACTTGCGCCACCAATACAGATTTTTTCAGGCTGTGCTATGCCTTGTTCAATTAGCCAATTAGCACCATCTTGTAAATCGTCTTGCATGGCTAAACCAAAACCCTGAATCGATTGCATTAAAAACTCGTAACCATAACCACTTGATCCCCTAAAATTAGGTTGTAAAACAGCGTATCCGTTATAAGCAAGCAGTGCCGTCCAATAATCAAAGTTAGCGTAATCTCGCGCCATTGGACCACCATGCGGAAATATTATAGTGGGTAATTTATCGCCCTTTTCATACCCTACAGGCAACGTTAAATAACCCTCAATGGTTAATCCATCTCGCGCTTTGTAACTAATCCGTTCTTTACCGCCGTAAGCTGTTTCATCAATTTGCGGATAAGCATCGGCAATGGCACTGACCTGATTTTTTGTTCTGTCTCCTAATAAATAACTACCAGACGACTTTGCTGAACTAACGTAAAGTATGTATTTTTGTTGATCTTTAGTGGTGCTTAAAATATCAATATCGTAGTCGTCTTTAGGAAGCGATACTCTTAAAGAACGGTGAAGTTTATCTAAATCTGCATCCCAGTAGTTTACCCCGTCCTCTAAATGAGAATCAGTAAAGCCTGCAACCTCACCTGTTTTGCTAGAATAAAAAATAGAACCATCAAAGTCGTATTTATCATTACTATAAATTAACTCGCGCTCTTTGGTAGTTAGGTTAAGTCTAAACAATGCATCTCGCCCGTTGTGCAAAGCCGAGATATATAAAAGGTTAGGGCTTTTATCAAACCCTAATATAGAAATACTTTGCTCACTAAATACTTCGTAATCAAATAACGTGTCCCAGTCTCCGGTCTCAGCGTTAAGTAATTCATAAGTAAATTGAGTTTCGTCCATTTTTTTAGCGATTCGCACATTACCTTGCCTGTCGGCAAACCAATCTGTTACGTTATTGCGCTGTCTTTGTACTTTACTTTTGCGCAATGTATTAAGATCTAGCTCGTATACAGCAGGGTTATTTGGCACTGTAAAATCACCCTGTACCAAAATTTTATCTTCTTGTTCTGGTAGAAAGCTCACTATACGGTCTGCAAATTGTGGCTGACGCTCATCTCGAGAAGGGACAGCTCTAAACGCTAATTTAATCCCATCTTTATTTGTGAGATTGTACGAGTACAAAAGTGTAGATGTATATTTAGCCCCGCCAAATTGGTACTTAATAAACCTAGCACCCAGCAAAATAACGTTATCATTAGCCCAGCTATACCAATCAAAAAATACAGTGCGGTTGTCTGCATTTAAAATTGCTTTTGTATTTCCTGTTTTGAGATTTTTAACCATTAACACTAAGGTGCCTTTGTGGTTTCGAACAAAAGAAAGGTTCTCACCATTGGGAGATAGTTTAATTTGGCTAAAGTCTTTTAAGCCCGCAAAGGCTTCTATTGGCAATTTTTTATCTTGTGCGGCGAGAGTATTAAAGCTAATAAGCGTGATTAATGCAGCAGCAATGAATTTACGCATCAAAAATCCTTTTATTTTTATGTTTTTAAATCAGGTCCGTATTCTACAACTGAGGGCGTTTCAGAACAAATTTATCTTTTGTTGTACTAAAGTAATTACCCCCCATTTTCCCTACAGCATCTAAGCGAGCAGGATCAATATAACCGTTTGCTAATATTGCATCATCAACGCAAATACCTACTACATTTAATAACATCATTTTACCGCCACTTGCCTGATCAGAAATAGTAATGACCTCACGTAGTGTGCATTCATAGCGTACTTTAGAAGCCTCGACACTTGGCGGGCTCACTAACAAACTTGGCGCCTGTTGTATATTTGCTTCATCAAACTCGCTCACGTCATTTGGATAATTAGCACAGCTTTGATTCATTTGTTCAACTAAGTTATGGCTAACAATATTGACTACACACTCTTTAGTTGCCAGTAAGTTAGTTAAGGTGTCTTTGTTGGCTTGATCTCGCGGGTTTACCTGAGTAACACTTAATACAGGAGGGTTACAGCTTGCTACGGTAAAAAATGAGTACGGGGCAATGTTCGCAATTCCCTTCTCACTTAACGTGCTGATCCATGCAATAGGTCGTGGGCTTATACCACCCACTAAATATGAATACACATTGTGATTGGCATTGTTAGTTAAATCTAAAAACATGTTTTTCCTTTTTATTATTAAAACTAAATCGCAATTTAAAACCTTTACGTATTAACAACTTTAACTGTTTTGTATTTCAATACTTTTATCTAGCAACCAGTACCAACTAGCTAATACGCAAGCAAAAAACACAAATAACGTGAACACTAATATACTAACTTTAAGCGACGAGTCGTAAATTAAATGCGTGAAAAAATAAACATAGTGTGGTTCAAACGCGATTTACGCTTAAGCGATCATCAGCCCTTAAAAAATGCGTTCGATACTGACATAGCGACCTTACTACTTTATAACTTTGAACCAATCCTACTTGAAGATGCCCATTACAATGAGCGGCATTGGCGCTTTGTATATCAATCTATTGTTAATTTAAATTCTCAGTTAGCGCGCTTTAATGCAAAGGTTTATATATTTAATGAAAATATGCAAACACTGCTTGATAGGCTCAATAACCAGTTTGAAATAGCACGTATTTTTAGCCACCAAGAAATCGGGCTAAACAATACATTTGAGCGCGACCTAGCAATTAAAACTTGGTGCCATCATAACCATATAGACTGGCTAGAATCGCCAACTGGCGCTGTTATTCGTGGTAAAAAAAATCGTGATAACTGGAATGAGCGCTGGCAAAAAACAATGCAAGCTCCGCTTGCTATACCTAATTGGAAAAATGTTAATACCGTAAAACTTAAAGATTATGAAACTCCAGCGTTACCTAAAACCTACACGCAAGATGATGATAACTTTCAACAAGGAGGATCGCTTCACGCAAGAGAAGTTATGCAAAGTTTTTTTGGCCAGCGCGGTAAAGGCTATCAAAAAGGGATTTCTAGCCCAAGCTTAAGCCGTACACATTGCTCTAGGCTCTCGCCATATTTAGCGTGGGGAAATATAAGCCTTAGGCAAGTCTATCACACTGCGATAGACGCTTATCATTCATCACACCCAGATAAGAAAGGTTGGAAACGCCCGCTTGCTGCTTTTGTATCTCGTTTGCATTGGCATTGCCACTTTATGCAAAAATTTGAAAGTGAATGCACCATGGAATTTAAAGCATTAAATCCGGGATATCACTCATTTCCATATCGTACCGATGAGCATGTAGAACGCGACATTGAGCGCTGGGCACAGGGGCAAACAGGCATACCAATAATAGATGCATGCATGCGCTGTTTAAAAGCCACCGGTTATATTAACTTTAGAATGCGCGCTATGCTTGTGAGCTTTGTAACGCATCATTTAAATATAAGTTGGCAGCAAGCAAGTTTGCCACTGGCGAATTACTTTTTAGATTTTGAACCCGGTATTCACTACCCGCAAATTCAAATGCAGGCATCGGTTACGGGCATTAATACTATTCGTCATTACAACCCGATTAAACAATCAGAAGATCAAGATCCTACCGGCGCATTTATTAAAAAGTGGTGCCCCGAGCTTGAAAAGCTTCCTATTGAGTATTTACACGAACCATGGGAACAAACCCCAATGGAGGCATTGTTTAACGATTTTAAACTCGGTGAAGATTACCCAGAGCCGATGCTTGATTTGACGGTCGCATCTAAAGACGCCCGCGAGCGATTATGGCAATACCGAGAGCGTCCAGACGTTAAACGTGCCATAGGCAAAATTCTTAGAAAGCATGTTGCAATCACACCTAAAACAAGCAAAGTAAAAAATAAAAGTACCACTAAAAATAACACTAAGGTTAAGTAATTATGGCGCATAAAAAACTAAACCTACCTCACAAAATATGCCCAGTATGCGACAAGCCATTTTCGTGGCGTAAAAAGTGGCAGCGTGACTGGGATAATGTAATTTATTGCTCAGAGCGGTGTAAGCGCAATAAAGAGTAATTGAAATTTACTGGCGTCTATTTTGCAACATCATCAGAAATTAGTGCTTTTTCAGCCGTTATTTAAGCTTTTTTGTAAATAACGCTTAATGAGTCTGAAAAGCTTACATGCAACGCAAGGAGAAGATGATGACGATTAAAAAAACAGCAAACTCAACGTGGTCTGGTGACATTAAAACAGGCAAAGGCAGTATTTCAACGCAAAGTGGCGCACTTGATAAACAGCCATACGGCTTTAATACCCGCTTTGAGGATGAGCCAGGGTCAAATCCTGAGGAGCTAGTAGGTGCGGCGCACAGTGCCTGTTTTAGCATGGCGTTGTCGCTTGCATTAGGTGATGCTGGTTTTACGGCCGATAAAATTGATACCAAAGCAACGGTAAGCCTTGATGAAGTAGACGATGGCTTTGCAGTGACGCATATAACTCTTGAAGTAAACGCACGTATTAAAGATATTGCTAATGAGCAATTTCAAGCATTGTGTGAGCAAACTAAAAAAGGCTGCCCTATTTCAAAGCTGCTTAATACCGAAATATCACTTAACGCAACACTCGAGAGCGTCTCATAACCGACTATTACCCATGCTCAATAGTAGGTAATCTAAGCCAAGTAAGTTTTTACTTGGCTTTGCATTCATTACCCAACCCTTTTTGAGTTGTTTAAATTTAATAAATCGTTAAGTAGTGCAATACCCATACCTAACGCCGGCCATATCACCCATAAATAATTTGGCGAGGTAATTAAATTAATGACTGTTAATAGTGTTAATACAGCTAAATAACGCTTTAGATTTTCAAAAAATGTAGTTGTATTCATGTTTACTCTCCTCTTTATGTATGAGGTTATTTTTAAACATAAACACAGCAAATACAGCTGTTAAAAGTCACTCAATATTATGACAAGTGTCATCAATTAGGGCTTACTTATTAATCACTTATAACTAGTTAAAATATAAAAACTCATACTTTAACTTGTTTGTGTTAAAATCGGATTTAAACTAACCTTGATGTATATGTTACAAAGGCTGAATTAAATGAATGAAAAATCAACAAATTGCGCAAAAGTTACCTGCAGTAACTGTGAGGATGCAAACACACTTGAATTTGATTTTTCAATGGCCTTCCAACCTATAATAAATTGCCAAACCAACCATATTTTTGGCTACGAGGCATTAGTGAGGGGGCTAAACGGCGAATCTGCTTATTCTATTATTTCAAGAGTGAACGAGGAAAACCGTTATACGTTTGACCAGCTTTGCCGTATTAAAGCCATTAAGCTAGCCTCAGAACTAGGCATTACATCAATGCTTAGCATCAACTTTTTACCAAACGCTATTTATAAACCAGAACGTTGTATACGCACCACATTAGAAGCGGCAAAAAAGTATAATTTCCCAATTAAAAACATCATGTTTGAGTTTACCGAGGTAGAGAAAGTAGAAGACACTGCACATATAAAACGCGTGGTTGGTTATTACCAATCGCTTGGCTTTAAAACCGCGACCGATGACTTCGGCGCAGGTTACTCTGGTTTAAATCTACTTGCTGACTTTCAAACAGATATTATTAAGCTAGATATGGCACTAATACGCGATATTAACCACGATGCGAAACGCCAATTAATAGTAACTCATTGCTTAAACATGTTTCGCGATTTAAATATTACAGCCCTAGCTGAAGGAATTGAAACAGTAGAAGAATACATGTGGCTTAAACAGGCTGGCGTTGAGTTAATGCAAGGCTATTTATTTGCAAAGCCCAGTTTTGAAAATCTCCCCAAAGTTAATTTTGAAAAATAGGTGCTAATTAATACCAACACCTATTTTATGAGTATTTAAATTTAGCTTACATATTACCTAGCTCAATCATCATTGCGGTATACATGCGTAAATTAAGCTCCAATTGCTCAAGCGTAATAAATTCATGCTCTGAGTGGCCTGTATAACGTTTACCCGGCATTGATGGGCCAAACGATACGGCATTATCAAATAGTTTTGCGTTAGTACCTCCGCCAATTGATACAAAATCGGCTTGTTCGTCACCTGTAAAATGTTTAAAAATATCGAGTAGCTTTTGTGCGTGCGGCGCATTATCTAACAGCATAGGGTTGCCTATCACTGTATCTATACTCTCGAGTGTAACCTTATTGTTAGCTTGCCATTGATTAACGGCTGTCTCTATTTGCTGCCTTAAAACATCTTCATTTTTACCAACAGGGCGACGAGCATTAACGGCTAACGTTAATTTATTTCCGCTGCGCTCAATGACGGTTGGAGAAACAGTCATTGGGCCCATAAAGTCATGTTTATAGGCAATATCGCCAAACTGCTTACCGTGAAGATCTAACCCTATCAGTTGATTTACAAATTTAATGAGCTGTCCATCGCTGTTGTTTTCAAGCGCGACTCCATTAAATAGCTCAGCTAAATGTGCAATGGCATTCACGCCAGATTCGGGCTCAGAAGAATGGGCAGACATGCCCTTTACACTAATGACCATGGCGTTATTTTGTTCAGTAAAGTTAAATTCAACTTTATCTAGTTGCTTGGCTTTTGTTTTTAATTGGTTTACTAGTGCGTTGTTTGCATTATGCAGTACTAAGCTTGCGTCTTCTGGTATTTGGCTTTTGAAAGCACCACCAGCAAGGTCGCTTACATACACTGCTTTTTGATCTGATATGGCATTAAATGTAGGAGAAATTAAGCTCCACCCTTTTTCAGCAACCACTACTGGGTATGATGCATCAATGGTTACTGCATACTTTGGTTGCTCGTATGTTTTCATGAATTCAGTCAATGGGCCCCAATCAGACTCTTCAGCTAAGTAAATCATCAGCTCAATGCGGTTATCAAGCTCTATGCCTTTGTCTTTAATCGCTTTCATGGCGTAAAGCGCAGTAGCTATTGCCCCTTTATCGTCTTCGGTACCGCGACCAACTAACTTGCCTGGTTCTGAGGTATCAATAATAAATGGGCTTTGCTTCCATTTACTCGCGTTTGCAGGTTGCACGTCACCATGAGTCACTACGGTGACTTTTTCGCTTTGCTCACCCATACCTATTAACACGGTATGTCCTAAATCTTGGTAATCAAAACCAAGCTCTGCAGCTTTTATTTTTAACAGCGATTTAAAGGCTATAAAGTCTGGGTTTTGTGGTGTGGGTATTGAGTCTTTATTTACCGTAGGAAAGGCCACTAAGTTAGTTAGCGTATGAACTTGGGCATTTTGGTAGGTATTTACTGCGTAATCGGCAATGTTATCTATCTCTTTATTTAACTGTGCTTGGGCGTTAAACATGTATAAAGCAAGGCTGGCTAGAACTAACTTTTTCAAAACAATATCCATTTAATGAGTCACTACGAGTTTTAATTATAACGTGCGAAATACATTACAAATAGCGCTTTGCGGTAATTTAACACACTATTGAGGGCAATATTTATATGGCAGCTTTAAGTTGGATAGCGGTATAATAGATGGCTTAAAATAACTAGGGTAGATTTGTGTGAATCGTCGTAAAAAAATAGTCACTAAATTTCAAAAGAAAGACAAACGCGCTAACGCTAAATTACATAAAAGTAATAAGCCTGCGTATGTGTCAAAAGCTGATCGAGAAAAGCTTGAGCAGCAAAATTCAGTAACTCAAAGCGATGATAACCAAGAGCAGGAATAACCGACTCTTGGTTATAGATATAAAATCACATTAAAATGCGACACTCATCCCAATATTAAACGAGCGCCCCTGCCCTGCGAGCTGTTCAAAACCAGTACTTTCGCCTTTTTTAAGCTGCGCAATGCTCACACCACCAAGCGGTAGCTGATAGTATTCATCAAATATATTATTCACATGTGCACTTAACGTTAAGTCGCCCCATGACGCTTTTGAGCCTACATTGACAATATTATAGCTGTCGGTTTGGTTTTCGAATCGAGTGGTATCTACGCGTGTTTTTGTATCATTCCATTGCCATGATAAGGTATTTTCAAAGCGGCCCAGTTGTTGGCTTATTTCAAGCTTAGTGTGCAGTGGTTTTATTTGATAAAGCGGCTGATTTGTATCATTTCGCTTTGCGCGCGTATTGGTAATATTGGCATTTAATTGCCAATTACCGAGTGCTTTAGATTCATGTATATTCGCGGTTAAATCTAATTTAACTCCATACAATACCGCATCTGTATTTGTAAATTTAAGTATATTGCGTGTCGTATTTTCTAAGCCAAATCGATTAAACGACCTGACGATATCTGCATCAATGTAGTCGGTTGTATCGGTATACCAAATGTTAGCACTAACCCGCCAGTCGTCGTTTTGAGCCGATTTAATATAAGTAGAGCTTACTGTATGCGCAGTTTCCACCGCTAAATTTGGATTACCTATATAGCCATTGCCATCGCCGTACCAACCAATCATGGTAGTTGCCATATTGCTTACCCCCCAACTGTATCGCTCATACAAATTAGGCGCTCTATTTTTACGAGCAAGACCCAGTTGTAACTCTTCATTGGGGGTAAGTTGGTAATTAAGTAAAACACTTATATCAACCACCGTATCTGATTTATTGTGCTCAATGGCATTAAAAGCAGCAGCGGCATTTGCGTTATTCGGCTGCATTGGCATGGCGTTCATATTCATCATTGCCATGCCTTCATTGTAAGGCTGAACATCGTCAGCACGTGTCTTTACATGTTCAACACGTATACCTGAATTTAACCACAACTTAGTATTTATTTGGCTCTCATACTCTGCAAATGCTGCAATACGCTTACGCTGACCATTATTTATATTAATGTAATCGTTAGGCCCCATCATGGCGGAACCTTCAACAGCAGACCACCAATCATCAATTCGGTAATCATAAAATGCCTGTCCTAGTAATAGACTACTATTACTATTTAAGTTTAAACGCCATTTTAATTGTGAGCTTATATCTCGCGCATCAGTGCTCATTGGCATCATGCCGGTTTTTTCTGGACTAAAAAAACCCATATCGTGTTTTACATCATGCCAGTTAAGCTGCGCCTCCAACTCACTGCTTATAAATACATGTTTATACTGTGCAATAGCGCCAAAACTTGTGTTATCAGTCATATCCATATACTGATTGGCGAAGCCCTGATAAGGTATTTTTTGGTGGGTTAACTTAACAACAAGCTGTTGATTTTTATCTCGTATCGCTGCAGAAAGCGCATGGTTTTGAACGCGATATAAAGTATCAAATACTAAATTTCCATTTCCGTCTTCATAACTTTTAGCATCACTAAATGCACCTTGGTAATTAAAGCTCAAGTTATCACTTGTTATACGTGCCCCAACGCCCACTTTTCGTGCATTATTTACGCTGTTGTATTGAGCCGATACATAACCCGAATGCCACCCTAGGTCACTACTGTCGCTGTACTGTGGTGAAATAGAATTAACGCTTATTACACCAGCAATATTATCGCCACCGGCACTCACCGCAGATATACCCGCAATAACATGATAAGCGGTAATTTGATTAGCAGAAACATACGAAAGTGGTGGGTTCATATGATTAGCACATGCAGCGGTTACATCTGCGCCATCTACTAATACTTTTACTCTATCGCCCATCAGGCCATTTAAAATAGGTAAGTTTGACACCCCACCCGAAGCAGAAAAGTCTACCCCTAAGTTGGTTAATAATGACTCTGCTGAGCCAAGTGCAAGATGTTTATTTTGCGAATGTCCCTGAACCTCAATAACTTCTAAGGAGGTGTCGTCTGCAAAAACTACAGGAGAAAATATACTGCTTATAAATAAAGCCAAGGGAGTTAATAAATGTGTGTTTGGAGTCGTGCTTAAATCTGCCATTTTATAATTATGCCACTGTAATAGTTGAACTAATTATAATTCGTGTAGCCATATTAAAAGCGCGACAAATTGTCGCACTTTACTCATTTTATATTAAATACGACGGCGTTATTCATCATCAAAAATATCTTCTATTTTTAATTCAAATAACCGCGCTGCTTTAAACGCCAAAGGTAAACTGGGATCAAACTTGCCTTTTTCTATTGCGTTAATAGTTTGGCGTGATACATCTAATAATTCTGCTAGTTTGGCTTGTGTTAAATTTCGTTCAGCCCTGAGTACTTTTAAGCGGTTTTTCATTCGTCGCCCTCATCACAGCTGTAGCGTTTGTTAAGTATGTAGGTACTAATTAAATAAACCGCGCCCATTAAAAACATTATGTCTGGTATGTCAGCTCGCACGTCGATAATGCCACTTAGCTGCAAATTACTATATGCAAGCCCGCCAACCACAACCGCCCCAAGCGTAAAGCCCATTGCGCTTAAATGTATTTTTTGTTGTAACTCATCAAGCCCTTGTAAATTGCGCTTATTGGCTATAATCATCGCAATACCCACTACAACATTTACGACAATAAAAAAGCCACTCACCACGTTATTATGCTCCCAAATTAAAACAGGTCCAAACGAACATAGCGCCAACGACAGTAACCAGATAAGCGTCCATTTAGCTAAATTAGTGGTGTTTATTTTTTGGCGCTGTCTTAACGTTAATTGTGTTTGCATTTTTTAACCCTCTTAAAAAGTAAAGTTCACTTTACTATATTTGTACAAAAACAGCCCAAAGTCAAATAAGCTTTACATAAAGATTGGTTTTAATGACATTACAATGTGTTACAAATCTCTAGTGAAATGTTTCCAGCAGTACTTCTAAAAAGATAAAAATAACAATAGAATAACGTTATTAAATATTAAGTAACAAGTAGCTATGGTATTTAATAAATACTCTAAAAATTAAGGATATAAAATGTTAATTACAAGGCTTATAGTTTTATGCTTATTGTTATTAAGCTTTAACTCATATAGTAAAAATACGTTAGAAGATTTTTTTGATAAAAGCGGATACGTTCAGGTTAAAATCTCACCTAGTGGTAAATATTATTCAATCACTTACAGAGAAGATACTGAAGTAAAGCTGGTTATTCTTGAAAGGGAATCAGGAAAAACAACGGCCGCATTTGCATTTGGCGAAAATCAAAAAATACGTAATGTTACTTGGTTAAATGACGAAAGATTTATGATGTCAGTAGCTAAAACAGTCGGCTTTTTAGATACCAAAGGTGGGCGCCCATATTATGTTGTTGCAAATTACGATGGCTCTAAAAGGCGTGAAATTTTATTTTCAAACACGTCCATTTTAAAAGTCATTAGCACCCTTCCAAATGATAAAGAAAACATTTTAATCACCAAAGGTCACTTTAATGATGATTTTGCTGTTAATGTTCATAAATTAAATATTTATAACGGAAAAGTGGATTATGTAGCCGGCCAACCCAAAGACGACGTATTTGGTATAACTACCGATATTTCGGGTAACCCTAGATTGGCATTTCGTTATGAAGAAGATGAAGTTCAAGAGCTTGGCAAAGGCGATTTAAGTGTTTATTTTAAGAAAAAAGCGAACAGTAATTGGCTGTCTTTAAACCTTAATAAACTAAGCTACGAGAAAGGAGATGCGCTAGGTTTTTTAGGTATGAACCTAGAGGGTAACGAGGCCTTTTTAATGAGTGACTCGGGCAGAAAAACTACTGCTATTTACAGCCTTAACTTTGAAAATGAAGAACTGACCCTTTTAGCGGCAAATGACAATGTTGATATTTCAACGGCAATATTTGGCCCTAACGGAGATGTTATAGGGGCTACGTTTGACCCTGATTACCCTCAATACCAATACTTTGATGCGAAGGGTGAAAATGCAATATTTAAAGAGCTAAGTGACACATTTAAAAATTACCGATTACAATTTACAAGCCACTCTAAAGAAAAAGGCCTTTCTGTGTTTTCTGTAGAAGCAGACAACTCGCCAACTACCTTTTACTTGTACGATACTAAAAATAAAAAAGCGACTTTTATTGCCTCAAGTGCTCCTCAGATAGATAAAAAAAGTCTTTCTATGACGGAACCTTTTAGAATAAAAGCAAGAGATGGCGTTGACCTAAACGGCTATTTGACCATACCAAAAGGGGCTGCTGATAAAAACTTACCTGCAATTGTCTACTTGCATGGCGGCCCGCATGGACCTAGAGATTTATGGGAGTACAACCCTGAAACTCAGTACATGGCTTCATTAGGTTACGCTGTGCTTCAAGTAAACTTTAGAGGATCTGGTGGCTATGGCAGCGAATTTCAGAAGAGTGGTTATAAAAAATGGGGGCGCGAAATGCAAGACGACGTCACCGATGCCACTCATTGGGCTATTAATGAGGGAATAATAGATAAAGATAGAATATGTATCTACGGCGCTAGTTACGGTGGTTACGCTACATTAATGGGCGTTATTAGGGAGCCAGATCTGTACAAGTGTGCAATTGGTTATGTAGGCGTATACTCACTACCAGAAATGAAAGAGAGTGGCGATACACCAAAAAGTAAATCAGGTAGAAAATTTCTAGACATGGTTCATGGGACCGACATGCAAGATATGCAAGCTCGCTCTCCTTCATTTAATGTTGATAAGATTAAGGCTAAACTGTTTATTGCCCATGGCGAGGACGATGTAAGGGTTCCTATGGAACAATATGAAGCATTAACATCAGCGCTTGATAAAATAGGCTATCCATATGAGTCAATGGTGAGAGATGAAGGACATGGATTTCATCAACCTAAAAACATCACTGATTTCTACACTAAAATGGCTGAATTTTTTGCAGAAAGTCTAAAATAATACGCTAATAAAATTGTGCCAGCATAAATGCTGGCACTCATTTCCCTCTCCCTACTAAGAAATTTTTTATATGACCTCCACTGTTTTTATTATTCCTCCACCATTTTTTATTACATTCAAAAATAATACCTTTTGACATTAAATAATATAAATCGTATTTATTTAATATTACCTAATGACTTAACCTCTCGCTTCACTTAAACTAATTACTTCTCGCTTTTCTATATTCATCTCATAAAATTTTTGCATTTATAACCCATTGCATTTTTGGCTTTGGCGTTACTTTTTATATTTAAACATCTAATTCAAAGGGGATTTATGAAGCCTGATGTTACGTCTATATCTAACCAGCTCAATAAAACAGCTATTTTAATTGTGTTGGCGCTAGGCACCTTTATTTTAGGGTTGTCTGAATTTTCGATGATGCCAATGTTACCTCTTATAAGTGAAACATTTGGCACAACGCCTTCTCAAAGTGGTTATGCTATAAGCGCTTATGCTATGGGCGTAGTGGTTGGCGCGCCAGTGTTAATGCTAACAACGGCTAATATGCGAAAACGAAAAGCACTACTGATTTTTTTAAGTTTAATGTGTATTTCTAATGGGCTTAGTGCATTGGCAACGTCGTTAGAGCAGTTAATCATATTTAGGTTTTTGAGTGGACTGCCCCATGGTGCCTATTTTGGCGCTGCCATTTTGCTTGCATCAGATATTGCGCCGCAAGGTAAACGAGCCAGTTTTATGTCAAAAGTATTTATGGGACTAACCATTGCCACTATTGTTGGTGTGCCCATTGTTACGCTGGTAGGCCAAAATTTAAGTTGGCGTTACTGTTTAGCAGGTGCTGCAGTGATAGCTTTTATCGCATTTATTTTAGTTTATAAAGTCGTGCCAAACATAGATAACGCTAAGCCCTCTAACTTATTAAATGAATTTGGCGTGCTAAAAAACAAACTTGTTTGGTCAATTTTAGGTATTGTCATTATTGGTTTTGGTGGTGTATTTTGCATATACACTTATATTGCCGACACAATTTTAGATGTAACAAAAACAGCGCCTTATACTATTTCGGTGGCAATGGTGATGTTTGGCATTGGCTGTACACTGGGTAACTACGTATTAGGAAAAGCCGCTGACAAGTCGGCAATAAAAACCACAGGCTTTGCGCTTGTGTGTACCATTATTTTTGCATTTGCCTATGTTACGGCAAGTTATAATATTTGGATGCTTTATGTGGTTATTTTTTTCATAGGGTGCAGTGTCGGTTTAGCTACGTTAATTCAAAGCCTTTTAATGGATGTTGCACCTGAGGGGCATGCAATGATAGGCGCATTAGTTCAATGTGCATTTAATACAGCAAATGCAATTGGCCCGTGGGTGGGTGGAATTGCGATTGCCAAAGGCGCTGCACCCAATCAAACTGGCTATGTCGCTGCGGTATTATTTTTAGGTGGCTTAGGAATGTGGTTACTTAGCTATTTACAACTGAATAAGTCGCCAGCTATCAAAACGGTTAACTAATCACTATACCAAAAGAGCGGCTTGTAAGCCGCCCTTTTATATTTACACAAAAAAAAGTTTACGAATCTAACGATGCCATATCAATGACAAAACGATAACGTACGTCTGATTTTTCCATACGTTCGTAAGCGGTGTTAATTTCGTCAATATTGATCATTTCACACTCAGGCAATACATTGTTCTCGCCACAAAAGTCGAGCATTTTCTGTGTTTCTGCTATGCCACCAATGAGTGAACCTGCAACCTGACGTCGCCCCATTAATAAAGGCACCGTATTTAGCTCGTCAACGGGCCCAACCTGACCAACAATAATTAATGCGCCATCTATGTCTAATAGCGGTGTATAAATTGATAGGTCGTGTTTCACAGGCACTGTATCGATGATCACATCAAAAGCCGACTGTGATTCTTTCATTTCGTCATCATTTGTTGAAACTAAGTAATGCTGGGCACCAAGTTCAACGGCATCCTCTTGTTTAGATTCGCTTCGACCAATAACAGTAACATCGGCACCCATTGCTACGGCATTTTTAACCGCCATATGCCCTAAGCCACCAAGCCCTACAACTGCAACACGGCTACCTCTTTTAATGCCCCACTTATGAAGAGGTGAATACGTAGTAATACCTGCACATAACAGTGGTGCAACGCGCGAAAGTTCTAAACTTTTTGGTATTGAAAGCACAAACTCTTCACGAACTACAACATGCTTAGAGTACCCGCCTTGGGTCATTTCACCGGTTTCTCTGTCTTTACCGGCATAAGTGCCAACCATGCCCTCACGGCAAAATTGCTCTTCATTGTTGTCGCACTGATCGCAGCTTTTACACGAATCAACCATGCAGCCTACGCCAACAGTATCACCTTGTTTATATTTTTTTACGTCGTTGCCGACCGAAATAACTTTACCAACAATTTCATGGCCAGGGATCAGTGGGTATTTTACACCGCCCCAATCATTTCTTACCGCGTGTAAATCTGAATGGCACACACCGCAGTATAAAATTTCAATTTCTACATCGTTATTTCGTAAATCGCGGCGTTCAAACGCAAACTCTGTAAGCTCAGAACCTTGGCTTTGTGCTGCATATCCTACTGTTTTCATAATAACTCCATAGTTGTTTAAAAATTTAAAACGCATTGAGTATTCACTCTATGGGGTGAATACAAACTGAAAAACAGCCACAAAAAAGCCCAAATAGTATTTGGGCTCAATAACATAGCAATGTTTAAAAAATGCTACTTAGTAAGTTCTGCGTTTATTTCATCAATTAAGGTATTAATACGTTGCGCATTTTTTCCTAAATCGCTTCGACCAACGCGTGATTTACTTCTTATATCAACAAAACGTTCACTGCCTTCATCGACAATACGAACGACAACATCGTCTTTAAAGCCAAACCAGGTTGTGGTGTCTGTTGCTTCTATTAAACCAAGTGATTTATTAGCGCTTACTAACTCCCAGCCTAAATTTTTAACTGCTTGCTCGGTTGCTGCCATTAAATCATTTTTCGTTTGTGCAAAGTTAAGTGTTGTTAGTTCTGGGTACGCTTTTCGTTGTTGTACCGCGGTTTCTTCCCCTGCATATTCAACTGGGTTTGGTGCATCAGCACGAAGCGGTGCAATAGCAACAAATTTAGGCGGATTAACTAAATCGGTTGAAATATCATGGATTGGCGGAACACTTTTCGCTTTGTTCATCATGTTAAGCGGCATAGCAATAGCAACCACAGAAAATATAACGGCAATAATAGAACTACCGAATGAAGCGGTTTTACGCATAAATATTAGCTGCACGAGTAACAATACAAGCGCTGCACCCCCTACATATACGCCGTATCTGAAGCCGGTAAAGGCAAGACCTAAATCAACAACGCCAAACTTGTATAAAGGGCCAGGTAATACAACGAGTAAAAAGGCGATTAAACTCACCAAGCTGACTAAAACTTTCATTTGTGTGCTCCATTTTGTGTGTAATTGTTATTTTGTAAACAGCACTTATACTGCTTGTGCTTGATTTTGGTTTACCATTAGCAACTAATTACACAAAAAAGTCCAATGTTGTGCGATCAAAGTTGGTCAGATTAGGAAAAATATCACTCAATTCAGAGGGTGCAACACCAAACCATTGCGCTAACGAAGCAAAGTATTGCTCGTTAGATACGCTTGGAATAAGTCGGCCACCGCCAACGTCTTGCGGTCCATCTAAATGCTGAGTTAAAAAATCACCATAGATATCCCCTCCTTTAACAGCCCCTCCCATTACTAGTTGATTACCCGCCCAACCATGATCGGTGCCATCTCCATTTGAGGTCAACGTTCTGCCAAAATCAGACATTGTAAAGGTCGTTACTTTGTCTGCCATATTTAGCTCTTGCATCGCATTATTGAACTCATTCAAGCTTTGCGCTAATGAGTTTAGTAATAACGGATGCATATCTAATTGGTTATCGTGAGTGTCAAACCCGCCCATTGAAACAAAGAACACTTGGCGCTGTGTTGCTAACGTAGACTGCACACTAATGGCTTTTGCCACTGCAGCCAATTGCTGAGAAACACTTGAATCGCTAAATGTTGTTACTAGCTCAGGGGCAGTTTCTAACGCGTTGTTCATGGTTTGAGTATTGTTAATGGCCGAATTGAAACTTTTTGCATAGGCGTCACTAAGTGGATGCTTAGTATTGCCCATTATGCGGTTCATAATATTAGTTACATGGTCTGTGCGAGGTTGATAACCACCAAATGCATTTATACGGCTAATCCCACTTTTATTTAATGCAAACGCTTTTGTTTGGCTGCCGGTTTGCCACAGGTTGGTTCCATCTAACGACACATTGGCAGCAAACTGGTCTTGCTGATTTAAACGCTCTAACAAACGTGCACCCCAGCCGCTATTGAGCGACTGTTTTTCACGGCCATACATCCAAGAAGCTTGTTGATCATTATGAGAAAATAAGTGTTTAGGCAACGCCACTGCATTATTTTTGTAATCGTTGTAAGTTGTTGGCGCAAGTAAGGTACCTACCCCACCAACAAAAGCTAAATTAGACTCATTAAACACATTTTGAATAGGCGACAGTGATGGATGCAAACCCACACCACCAGCAAACTGGGTGGCAGTATTTAATGTAATTGGCGATGCAACAGCTAAATTTTGTCGGCTTTGCTCATACAAGCTGCGCTGCTCACCCTCAAGGGGCACCAACATGTTAAGTGAGTCATTACCGCCATATAAAAAAATGCATACCAATGCTTTGTAGTCGCCCAGTTCTACCGCATTAACAGACCCGGTAAGCGCTTGTAATTGCAAACTAGTCAGTGCGGCTGCCGATACACCGCCTTTTAAACATAACGATAAAAATTGCCTTCTATTAATGCTCATTACGCCTCTCCTAATACTGCAAATTAAATTCAGGTGAAATAGCAATCATATAAAGTAAATACGATACCCGTTCGCGATATTGATCGTCATCAAAATAGGCATCTAAATCTAATAATGCTTGGCGTGTGTCACTACTCATAGAGCCTGCAAAATACAGTACGCTGTATTGATCGAGTAAGTAGTTAACCCCATTGCTTTGCAAAGTATTCATATCGTTAATGATGTAAACATAAATGCCATTTGGATTTAAATCGGTGTGCGCCTCTGCGGTACTCCACACTAAATCGGCAAAGTGCTCATTCATGGTGCCAATGAGGGTAGCGTCACCCGCTATTTGTAGCTCAGGAGCCACTAATGCATCTGCTCGCAACTGAGCAGGCTGGTAGTCAGGTCTAAAAAAGTTAAACACCGAACTCGACTGCATAGGCCCTTGCCCATATCGGTCAACTAAATTCCATGTTTTGTAAAAACCTTCGGGTGACTTCGCGTTTAAGTTTCGCCAAAATTGGACTGTTTTAAGAAGCGGTTCTTTTATTTTCCCTTGGTAGTTTAATACGCTGCCGTAATGGCGAGCTTCATCATCTAAATATATGGCTTTGACTACTGCAGCTAAATCCCCTCTTACACCTTCGCCATTATCATTAAACACGCTGGCAATTCGCTCTACATATTGCGGTGTAGGGTTTGATGTAATAAGTCGTTGTATTAGCTGCTTACTAATAAACGGCGCTACATTTTGATGATTAAATAAATTATCAAGCGCTAGTTGTAAGGACTCTTGCGCTCCATACCCTTGGGGAATAACGTCGCCGTTTAATAGCGTTTTTTGCTTTTGTGAATGGTACTCTTCAAATGCTTGCATAGGCGCAACATAGTCGCGACTTTTGCGCTTAAATGTTTCGCTGCCTGCAAATGTCCACCCTGTAAACACACGAGCAAAGCCTTCTATTTCTGCTTGGCCATACGTAGCAATGGTATTACCGTTAGCGTCTAATTTTACAGTGCCATCTTGGTTTAGCTCATCAAGCCCGATAGTAAATAACTGCATGACCTCACGGGCATAGTTTTCATCTGGGCGAATATTTAGGGTCTCATCGGCCTTTTCGTTGCCCAAATGACTAAGGTAAGTTCCCATAATTGGCGATAAAGTTATCGCCTCAAGTAAATCACGAAAATTACCAAATGCATGCGTTAGCAGTAAATCGTAATATGCCACCATGCCCTCAGGCTGGGAACGTAAATCGTTATTAAGATCAGACACAACGAGTATTTCACTCAGCGCAAAAGCGACGCGCTGGCGCAATTGGTCGTCGCTTTGCATGACGGCTTTCCACCACGCGTCTATTCGGCTTATATACCTAAAATCTTCATCGTCATTAGTAAACACTATATAGTCACGATGATAGTTAATGGGCAGTGCTAGTTGAGCATCGAGCCAGTGCAGCTCACTTTGCCCTTGCGCACGTTGTATTTCTGTAAGCGTTGGCCCCATGCTTCCTTGATGCAACAACCGCGCTGCAGAAAATGCATCCATACCATTGCGGGCAAAAAAGTTAACCGTTTTAACGGTGGTGGCCCCTTCGTTATCGGTCGCGGTAACGTTAAACGCATATTCTGAAGGCATGTAAGTTAATGCATCAGCCAATTTAACGCTAACTGAGCTTGCGTTTACTGGCTCACTTAATACAACAGGCCCCGAAACTTGCTGCCAAATCACACTGGCAATACTGCCGTCAGCATCGCTGGCTGCTGCTGTTAACTCAATAGTTTGGCTTTTTTTGATATCGCTTGGCAAATCAGACAACGTTAGTATAGGGAGCTTATTACCATTAACCTTAGGTGTATCGCTTGAGCCTGAACCGCCGCAGGCACTAAGAAAAAAGACTGAGCTTGCTATCAAAACTAATTTATAATGCATGTTAAATCGCCATGATATTTTGGTTTAAGTAGGTAATTACCTACTTAGTTTAATGCATTAATTGAAACACAAAATTTACATTTTTTCCTTTTATTTTTTGTAATCGAAACTTGACTAACGTTCAAAAATGCACAAACTACGGGGGTTAAACAGCCAGAGACCACATATGAAAACAGAAATTAGCTATCAGTTTGAATCTTCGCAAGTTGCCAACCGTTTTTTACATGAATTAAAAAACTGGTCCGTGAACGATGTAAAAACACGCCTTTTTAATGGGGGAGATAGCGTAAAAGTAAGCTACGATTACGACGAAACTGGCTTCGATTATACTATTGCCGAGCTTGATGATTTAGCCGAGCAACATGGAGGAAAAGAAGTTTAGTGTAAAGCAATGTATATTAAACCTGTTTGCGTTAATAATAACAATTTAGCAGTAGCGATTTGATTAAATTGATTTAATTAAAGCTCTATTTCGTCCGGTATTTTTGGCTTCGTACAGCATAACGTCTGCGTTTTTAATTAATAGCTTAGCGGTTACTTTTTCATTATCCATAGCTTTTGCAGTTGCAAAAGCACAACCTACACTAACAGTTAAAACGTTACTGACTTTAGAGCCTTTATGAGCTAGGTTTAGCGCCTTTACATTTAGCAGCAGTTGTTGAGATATTGCTTCAAATTGCTCAGCCGTAAGCTGATTAAACAGCATTATAAACTCTTCACCTCCATAGCGCGCTGCCGACCCATTATTTGATTGGGCGGTCTCTTTTAAAACACGGCAAACTGCTTGCAAAGCACTATCCCCCTCTTGGTGGCCATAAAAGTCGTTATAAAACTTAAAGTAATCTACATCAATTAGCATTAACCCCAGTGTTGTTTTTTGTCTGTGGGCCTCTTGCCACTGCGTTGTGTAAATCTCTTCAAAAGCACGCCGGTTATAAATTTGTGTTAACTCGTCTATTTTACTAATTTTTTCTAGTTGTTCGTTTTGCTTTTTAACCTCTTTTATTAATGAATTAAAACCATTTATAAGCACACGCATTTCTAGAAACTGATTTTTAAAGTGAAGCGGTTGAAGATCGTTTTTAAGCAACATTAAATTGATTGCAGATGCGCCATTAATTAACGGTGTAATAAAAAAGCGGTTAACTATATAAAAGCCAATTAATGAGACAATAAAAAACATTAATAAAATAATTATTAAGTAATTATCAAATAAAATGGGGATACGCTGATGATGATGCTTAATATTCATAAGCAAAATTGGGTTACCATTTATATCTAATAACGTTCTTTGACGCTCTGTGGCTATTTCCTCATTTTGAATTCCATCACTGAGAGCAACCGCTCTTTGTGGTGCGCTGTCTTTGTTTATTAAAGTGTAGCTTAGCTTTACTTGTGCCATCTCGGCCATTTTAGCGAATTGTGACTCCCTTACTTTTTTAATAAAAACAATGCTACCAACAGACTCTCCTGTTTTGTTTGTTCGTTGAATTGCGTGCGATGCAAACATAACAGGACTATGCTCTGTACTCAAAAAACCGAAGCGTTCTGACGTATTTGTTCCATAAGGGAGAATAGTACGATTAGGCAAACGAGTATTTAAATCAAACTCTGGCAGCTCAAAGGGTTGCTCTTGAATATAATCAAAAGTATGCGCATAAACTTGTTTAAAGTTCATGTCGTAAATAAATACACCATCTATTTTGAGTGATTTAAAAGTATCGTCCACATAATTTGACTCAATATAATCTTTATTAAAGCTCGTCATGTAATCGTATGAGTCATCCCACACCGAATAATCGTAATTTAGGGTTTTTAAAAAAACAAACTCTCTGTTTAATGCTATTTCTAGGCTCAATAACTCTCTATTTTGGTAGTCTTTAATGTTTTCATTTATGGTTGGTAACGTAAAAAAGTATCGGTAACTAACCAATAAGCTAGTTACAAAGCACATCAAAATTAGGGTACCTATTATTACAAAAAATCTTAATGTCATTATTAGTGCCTAAAATGTAAGTAGCTAAACGCATTTGCCGCATAGCCCTTATGAATAGTTGTTTAAATGTGCTTAAGTTTTAAATGGCGCCGTTATTAATTTAACGATGATTCTGGCATTAATGTAATTGGCATAGTACAGCGCATTAGCGTACCAGCGCCCAGTTCGCTTTCTACCTCAATTGAACCATTGTGCTCTTTTAACACGTTGTAAACGATGGCCATCCCCATTCCGGTGCCTTTTCCAACTGGTTTTGTAGTGTAAAAGGGCTCAAATATATGACTTTTAGTTTGTTCATCCATGCCGCAGCCATTATCAGCAATTTCAATGTAAATATTTTTTTCGTCTGAAAATAACTTGATGACTATTTTGCCTTGCTTGCCATCAACTAAATCACACGCATACTTCGCATTTAGTAATATATTCACAAACACTTGATTAATTGCCGATAAATTACAATAACTTAATGGCAGCTCGTCATAAGTACATTCAACGTCACAACTTTTTAATTGATTAGCTAGTAACTTAATCGCCCCCTTTAAAGATTCAGTAATATCAGCCATAGCAAGTAAGTTATTTTTAGGTCTGGCAAAATTAAGTAAATTATTTACTATTGCCGCAATGCGATGCAGCCCTTCATGCGTGTCGTCTAACAGCTCATCTAAATCTTCTAAAATAAAATCAATGTTAGCTTCATTATCGAGTTTAACGAGTTGCGCTTCTAATTCTGATGCGGATATAGATTTGTCTATAAATTGCTTAGCAACCTGCATTAACGAATGCAGTGTAGGTTTGAAGTACTTAATACTGTCGAGATTACTCATCACGTAGGCAAGTGGATTATTTATTTCATGAGCAACGCCTGCCGATAACGTACCGAGTGTTGCCATTTTATCGGTTTGCATTATGGTCACTTTCTGACTTTTAAGCATGCTCAGCTTTTCTTTTAACTCTTGATTGGCGCAAAATAACTTACGAGTTTTATCTTCCAGTAATACCTCTAGCTTATCTCTCGCTGCTTTTTCACGTAGATACGCTTTTTTATAGTTATAGTTATAGTTATCTTCAACCATTTGAAGCCTCGTATCTGACTTCAATAACGCACTTTTCGCAGCCATCGTGCATACACTCAACATGGTCTAAAACTACATTAACTCCAAAATGTGAAGCTGCACCATAAATCAGCCCTTCAGCACACATACATAGCTGCCGCTTAGAACGGTAATGCATTAAAATAAATCCTTCTTCAACCAGCTTTGCTTCTATCTCTGGCAAATTTGGCTCGTGGTATAACTTAGCGACTTCAACATGAATAACCTTATCAATCCCCATAATTAACTCTGCAAAACTGTCAAAGCCTTCAGCAACTGTTGGGTGACTCCTATTTAAATGACCAAACAAATACTCACCAAATGCTTTTAACACTTCGGGCATGGTCATAGATAACGCTGCTGCAACATCTTGGGCTAAACCAATTATTTCTTCATCGGGATAGCTTTGCGCCGAAATATAAACGCGACCATCTGGGGCGTTTTTTTCAAGTAAATCATCCCATGCAGCCATTCCACATTTTTCAATAACTAGTGCCTCTAAGCCTCTAAAAATAATACCTTTCATATTTTATCCTTATTAATTGACCACCACTGCTGTAAATCGGGGAGTAGTTTTAGGTCGTCTATAAAATCGAATTGTTCAAGGTTAAAGTTCAAAGCCTTGTTGCAAAACACGTGTTCAATAATAATGTGGATCACCGTTAATGATATGTTTTTTTCTGAGGGTAATTCATCAATTAATTGTGCTTCTACTATGTTTTGATCAAACCCCCAAAGTGATAATAAGTAGGCACTTAAAACAAATTTAGGTACTGCTTGTGTATTTAAATCGCCATTGGTTTTGCTCGTTATAATTAGCTCACCTAAAACACTTAATAACCCAACAGCGCATGCAAGTAATTGAACTTGGCGATCTTGTTTTATAAATTTCGCTAACGATTGCGATAACTCTGCTTTTTTATAACCTTTTTCTATTAATTGGTTAATCGCTTTTTGTTTATTTTTACTGAGTAATTGATGAGATAACTCTGAAAAAACCACAATAGCTCTGAGGTTTATTAAGCCAATGCGTACAATGGCTTCTTTTACACTCGATGTGTGGGTATCAAATCCCATGAAGGCCGAGTTGGCAATTTGTAAAACTTTACCGGCAAGTAAAGGATCATGCCGAACATCTTTTTCTAAAATAGAAATATTAGGCTCGCTTTTATTGAGCTCATTGAGGAGGTTTTGCGTTACACCGCCTAAAAATGGCAGCTTTGAAAGTTGGCCTAAAACAACGCGATGTTCACTGCTAATACAAAGTGTTTTTAACACGGTGGCACTATTTATAACACTTTCTAAGTGAGACTGAGTAAACGGCTTAACAAGATGAAAATGAATGACGTTATTTAACTGGAGCTGATAATTACCACTCATGTCACCTGTAAGCAGGCACCTAAGCGCAGAAGGACAGAGCTCCTTGGCTTGTTCGAGCACATTTTTGCCTGTTGGAAGCTGCATCATCGAATCGCAAAAAATGATATCAGGTAAGGCGTTGTTATTTATATGTTGTTCAAATTGAGTAGCAACTTGAACACTCGACACGTCTGCGCTGGGGCATAAACGGTTAAGTGTGCGTATTAACGCACGTAACAGCAGTTCGTCGTCATCAATAATGAGAATATTGATTTTTAAATCATGCATCTACTACACCTAAAGCTATAACGTACTAGTTTATAACTAAAGCGTAGTATAAATTTATCAATACCCCTAGTTTCAAAGGCGCTAATTAGTAAAAAGTAAACACATGGTTTTATTCATGATATTTACGGATCATCGCCACTTTACCGTTTTCAACCTCTATTACTTCCATCATTATTGAGGTGTACTCTATTGGCTGTTTGTTTTGTGGGTGAATGCCTTTAGCGTGGTTTTTATAACGAATCGCAAAACCGCTATCGTTAAATATAAAAGTATTGAGTAGCTCACTTTCATACAGGGTATGCGCGCCTAAGTAAAAGCTCATGCCTTTGCGCATTAATTCTTTCCCATCGGCAGTGCGAGAGTCATCTACTTGATACGGTATGTGCTGACTGCCTACATCGTCTGTTAATAAGCTAAGGTAAGCTTCAAGCTCTTTAGTACCGGCGTTTGGGGCTTGCGTAGCTGTCATTGTTTCGTAGTAGTGCTGTGCAAATTTGCTTAAGTCCAGTGCCTTTTCAGCATAAACCGAAAATGGAGTCACTAATAGCAAGACTAATGTAAAAAGTAGTTTCATCACTTCTTCCTTGTGGTAAAAGTATTGATTTATTTATAGGTACACTATACTCATATGCTTAAAAATAAAACATATACTTTTAAGCTAATAAATCTACATTTTGCTTTTAACTCTATTCGTTGCCACGCTGTTAGCTGGGTCGTCTGGCCAAAAATGTTTAGGGTAGCGACCTTTCATTTCTTTTTGCACATCGCGATAACTGGTAGCCCAAAAGTGCGCAAGATCTTGTGTGAGTTGTAATGAGCGCTTACCTGGCGATAGTAATTCCATAAGTAGTGGCAGCTTTCCATTAGCAAGCATAGGCGTACTGGTTAAGCCATACACTTCTTGCATGCGCACGCTTAACTTTGCGGGGCCATCTAGCTGGTAATTAATTTTTATATTTGAGCCACTCGGTACCGTTAATCTAAGTGGTAATAACGCTTTTAACGCTGTTTGCTGTGGCCAGTCAAAACAATTTTGCAGTGCTTCAAAGTAGTTAAACTTTTTAAGCTGATCGAGTGTTTTTATATCTTGTAAGTACACGCCTAACCAATCATCAGCCGTTTCTATAAGGTGTTGCTCGCTAATAGTTGAGAATTTATCAGGCATAAACTGACTAGCTAAACTCATGCGTATTAATAATTGTTGTGCATCGGGCTGTTCATTAAATAATGCAAAACCATGCTTAGTAAATAAATTAAGCCACGCTTTGGCACGCTCGCTTTTATCTAGCTTTTGTTTGCTCGGCTGGCTTGTAAGCGTAATAGCGCCGAGCTTTACTTCGTCTTGATGAATAAAACGCGCGGTTTTTTCATCAAATTCACAGCGGGTGAGCTTAGTAAATAAATGCGGTAGGTGCTCTTGTAGCTCAAATGGGCTAAGCGCTGTCGCTGCAAATATACGTGCGCCTTTATGGCCGCCCATGGTAGCAATAGCAAGGTAGTCATCGTTGTGCCAGTAATCGGTGTTTAAATCAGCGCCCGCACCATTAGCAAGTAAGTAGCCATTGCCGCGTTTTTTTGCAATGCGGTCGGGGTAAGCTAATGCTACCAGCAAACCTAAATACTCGGTGTTTAGTTCGCTGTTACTGTCGGTTACTTTTAAACGGCTTTGCCAGTATTTTAACTGCTGTTTAAATACTGGGTGTGGCCTTTGCTGCTGGCTATGTAGCGCTAAGCTTAGCTCGTTGGCGGTGTTTATTCTGCTCTCAAGCAGCGCCACTAAATAAAGTGCTAAGCGATAAATACCAGGGAGTTCTGCCTCAAGCGCCTGCGCTTTTAAAAGCATATGCGCTAAGCGAATATCCGCCCCAAAACCCAGCATGTTACTGCCCAACTTGGTTAGTTTGCCTTTGGAATCGATGGCTTCAAGCATAGTTAATAAGCTCATTGCTTGTGTGCATTGCTGCGCAGTGGGCGTATCAAGCAAGGTGAGTTCGCTAATATTTGCGCCCCACTGTTTTGCTTCAAGCATAAGTTGGCTTATGTCTGATGTGAGTATTTCGGGGTTATCGTGGCTATTGCGTCGCTCAAAGGTTTGCTTTGAACCAAGCCTATAAACCACACCTGGTTCTATTCGTCCTGCTCGCCCTGCTCGCTGCACGGCAGAGGAGCGCGATATGCTTTGTGTAGTAAGCTCCGTTACACCTGTTTTTAAGTTATAACTGGCCGCGCGTCGTTTACCGCTATCAATAACAATGCGAATGCCTTCAATGGTTAAGCTGGTTTCGGCTACATTGGTGGTAAGCACGACTTTGCGCATTCCTTCAGGCGCAGGAGCAATCGCCGCTTGCTGATTGGCTTTATCTTGCTCGCCAAATAACGTGGCAACTAGGCAATTACTTGGCAAATCATTAAGGGCCTGTTGAACACGTAATATTTCAAATTGACCAGGCAAGAACACCAGCGCACTGCCGCTTTGCTCGTTTAGTGCTTGTTTTATTAAAGAAGGAATAGCATCAAGCCAGCGGCTTTCATCTTTTATGGGTATGTATACTTCGTCTATGGGGTAGCTTCGCCCATTTGATTGAATAACTGGGCAATCAAAAAATTGCGTATAGCGCTCAGTATCAAGGGTGGCCGACATAAGGAGTATGGTTAAGTCGTCACGCAGTGCACTTTGGGTCTCTAAAGCAAAAGCCAGTGAGGTATCGGCTGCAATTGAGCGTTCATGAAACTCATCAAATATCAGTAAATCAATGTCGCTAAGTTCTGGATCGTTTTGTAGCATGCGAGTAAGCATGCCCTCAGTAACTATTTCAAGGCGCGTATTGTTACTTACTTTACTCTCACCGCGTACACGAAGGCCAACGCTTTGCCCCACATTTTCGTTTTGGCACTTCGCTAGGTAATTGGCAATATTACGTGCAGCTAAGCGGCGCGGCTCCAGCATTACAATACGTTTAAAATGGCCGTCGCACATAAGCTGTAGCGGCAACCAGGTTGATTTACCTGCGCCAGGCGGTGCTTGTAATAACGTTATAGGGTTACTTTGTAATGTAGTTACGAGTTGTTGATATATGTTTTGAACCGGCAGCACTGCTATTTACCCAAAATTGCTTTGTATGCATTGTAACAAAAACCAAAAATAAACGCGCCGCTAAAGCCGTGTGGTTATAAAGGGCACCATAATCAGAAATAATTACAGACCGCTCTGTACATTTTTTAAGGACATGCGCGCTATATTAATTCCTACTGTGCCAATAAAAACATAACATTATGATTATAAATACAAAATTTAAACTTAACTTATTGGTACACGCCTTGCTCCTTTTATACTGAACGTTAATTAAATCTAAGTAAGGAGAAACTTATGAACAGCGATCGTATGAAAGGTAATTGGAACGAACTTAAAGGTAAGGCGCAACAAAAATGGGGCGAGCTTACTGACGACGATTTAGACAAAATTGAAGGTAGCCGTACAGAGTTAGTGGGTAAAATCCAGCAGCAGTACGGTAAATCTAAAGAAGAAGCAGAGCGTGAAGTAGATGAGTTTGAAAAAACTCACTAATCGCTAACTTCTAAAAAAACCGCCATTTGGCGGTTTTTAATTGGCTATATTAAAGCTATAGCTAGTTTATTTCTGTAACACCAGGATAAAATGTATCAATGGGTCTATCTTCGGGCACTATTTGACTTGACGTAGTACCATCAGCAATAGTGTAAGAGAAAACTTTATCTTCTAGAGCATTACCGTTTGACAATACCCCAACTATAGCGCCTTCAGCATCCTCAGTTAAAAACCCAACAACACCTGTATTGTCAAATGAAGCGACAATAACAGGCTGACTTACACCATCAAACTGCATGACCTTTCCACCTTCTGTGCCGTAGTAAAAGTTACCATCAGAACTTGCTAATAAAGCCGTAGAAGGGGCATCACTTAATCCAGTTATCACAGAGCTAATTATTGGCGCTGCACAGTCATTGACTACACGATGAATAGCAGCATTTGCACCGCTGGTTGAACGTGTTGCAAAGTAGCCATCAGCACTTGGCGTTGCAAATTCAACTGCTCGCACAGGTTCATTACTGCCAGATGAACTTACTTGCACACTTTTAAGTTGATTAGTGGACAAGTCAACACAATTAAGCGCATCACCAGTAAAGAACCACGCATTGTTATTATCTATCGCTAATGCATAGCGAGATATCTCGTCGCTGGTTTGGCCAATAGATCCTTCTTTTTGGTAACCTAAGGAGTCAGTATCAATCGAATACAGCTCGTAAGTATCAGCAAAAAGATCTATTCCTAAGCTATATAATTTACCTGAGGCCGATTCGACATGATTTAATCCAGGTCTTTTGGTACGTGGTAAAACAACTTCTGCAAGCTCGCCAAGCGCAGAATCATATCGAAGCACCTTACCTCCATCTCGCCCACGCTCGCCATCGCTCACAGCAAAAAAGTAATCCCCAGCTGAATTTTTAGTGACTTTACCAAAAGGAAATCCACCTTTGCTAAAGCCCAGCGAAGTCATACTAACCGAACTATCTGCGCGATCGTAGGTGAGTATCGCACCTCGTTTATTCTCCCCACCATCATAACTAAGCACCGATACATAGCGGTCATTAATTGAGTCATCTGGGTCATTTAGGATTGCGGGGTCACCAATAAATAATATCCCTTTATCACCCCCGCCTTGTATGATGGTTTTAGTACTATAATTTGGCTTTGTGATTTCGCTTACAAAAGGTGGCGCAACTGTTAAGCCTGTGTCAGCAACTGAGTCAACTAAAAATTTTGCCAAATAATCAGTGACTGTCATATACATATTATCAGCAACTTTAGAGGGTACTAACCCAGCAATAGAGATATTTTTCCAGTTACTAAAAGAGTGCCTTAATGAAAGAGGTCCACCTGATATCGTTGTTTCGTATAATACCGCAGGCGTTTCTGAGGTGACTCCTTCACAAACACTAAATACCAGAGGCGCCCGCCAAAAGAAAGCACCGATAGGGTTTCTGCAATCAGAAGCGACTTCACCAACCCCACCGCTGCGCCCTGAAGATTCCATTATGGGGGAGTTAGAACTAACAAAATGAACAACCGTATCATTATTCACAGCAATATGGCGTCCGCGAGCCCCCAAGGCACCAAAACCAGATATAACCCATGGTTTACTTAAGTCATTTGAATCACTTGCCGTTAATTCAAAACCAGGCCAGTATAAAGACCCGCGAGGAGCAACGAACACTGATAATAAGCGATTATCACCATTCCACATTAAATTAGTGACAGGAGCAATAGGATATCCGGCGTAGTCTGTACCTGTAGCACCAAATTCACCAATAACCTGTACGGTAAGGTAATCGTCACTACTTGCATCCATATTAAATTGCAGCACGCCACCAGACTGGTTTAAACCTCCTGCATCAGCTTTAACATAGGCTGTTTTGCCATCAGGGTGAAATAGGAGTGTGCCCTTTACATTTCTTATTTCATTGCCAGATGGAAACAGTCGAGGAATACTCATCAGCAGTTCAACGTGATGACTCGCTGGGTTATATTTTAACAAAGCGCCTCGTCCATATAACCCCGTTGATCCTAACACTGTATATAAGTGACCATCATTAGGGTGAGCAACTAAACTCTGACTAAAAGATGATGAATTGATTCCAGGTAAGCCATGAAAACTAAATAGCTCAGTCGACTTAGATAAGTCACTTTCAGAGATAGAATAAACAGCACCCGTACGACTGTCTCCCCCTGTACCACTTAGCATCATTAGGTTATGTCCTGCAGGAAGTGAGATAGCAGCCCCCTTAGGAGGATTTTCTATAGTGATTGCTCGAGAGTAAATGGCAGACCAAAGTGAGCCATCTGATACTGTCAGCGTAATTATATAGCTGCCAACTGCATCAGGCATAAACGTTGGGGTTGAACTAGTTTTATCTGAAAGCGTAGCTGCGCTTCCTTGTGTCGGAATTAAACTCCAGAGGTAACTTAAGCTATCGCCATTCGGATCAGAGCTTTGGTTACCGTCAAGGTTATAAAGCGTGCCTACAAATCCCTGTGGTGTAATACTAATATAAGCATTAGGCGCTAAATTTCGCTCTTTATCGTGAATAATAATAACATCAGGAATACTCACACTTTTAGCGTCGCTAACCACTAACTGAATAATGAAATCACCTTCAACATCAGGCGTTAAGTCAGGGTTGGCAGAAGTTGCATTGTTCAGTTGTGCAACGCTCCCTGCGGGTCTGCTTACAATTGCCCAGCTATACGATAATATGTCGCCATCAGCATCACTCGACCCTGACCCATCGAGTACAAACTTAGCACCTAAATCAACTTGTATATCGCGCCCTGCATCCGCCACTGGTAATGTATTTTTTGCAGCATCACGAACAATAACCACATCACTATCACGCTGGCCCAATGCATCCGTTACGGTTAATTGCGCAACATAATCACCTGAGCGATCTGGGGTAAGCGAAGCAATAGGACGGTTCGCATCCATAATAGTGCTACCACTACCTGCCGGGCTAGACAATAAAACCCATTGGTAACTGAGTGCTTGTAACTCAGGATCACTCGATAAAGAACCATCTAGTTTGACTGATGAACCCGTGCCGGCGGATTGGTCATTTCCGGCATTAGCAGTCGGTGGTAAATCCTTATCAGTAACAATCACGGTCGCAGGTGAACTCGTTAGTACACCATCGGAAACAACAAGCTGAAAAATAAAGTCCCCCGCTAAGTCTGGTGTAAATGACGGGGCAACAACGTTGGAGTCAGACAGCGTGACTGCACTACCTTTTGGTATCGAAATAATACTCCATTGATAACCTAACCCTCTCTCTTCAGGATCACTAGAACGTGAGCCATCCAGGTGAATAATTTGACCTGTAGAAGCAAGTTGCGAAGGACCGGCATTCGCAGTTGGCGGAAGGTTAGACGTTGAGATAGTCACTGTACTTGCGGTACTTAAATATTGCCCATCGTAAACTATAAGCTGAACGACGTAGTCGCCACTTACGTCTGGCGTTATAACAGGATGAAAAGAATCAATATCTGATAATTGCGCCAAAGACGCCTTTGGTTTGGAAATAATAGACCAACGAGGTTGAATGCTATCGCCATCACCATCTATCGATGCAGAACCATCAAGGTGTATAACTTGACCAATTTGACCACTTAAATGACGACCTGCGTCTGCAATAGGCGCTTGATTTGTGCGATGTAAAATGACACTACTTGGACTACTATCATAAACGCCATCATTTACTGTTAAAGAGACAACATAATCACCGGCTACATCTGGGCTTAATGTTGAAATAACAGACGTTGCATTCTGGATTTCAACTGTACTTCCAACTGGAGCTGATACTATTCGCCATTGATAATTCAATGCGTTTCCATCAGCATCGCTAGAACCCGAACCATCAAATCGGATGGTTTTTCCAACCTCATAGGTCTGGTTAGCTCCTGCATTTGCTACAGGTGCGACGTTGGTATCGCTTATTAAAACAGTATCGGCAGCGCTCTGTAAAACACCATCACTAACAATAAGTTGTACCTGATAGTCACCTGAAATATCTGGTGTTAATAGAGCAAAAGGGCTAGTAGCATTTGTAATAGCGGCATTACTACCTGCAGGGCTACCAATAACTGACCACTCATAAGATAGTTGGTCACCATCACTATCTGAGCTTCGGCTACCATCTAACATAACTGGTTGACTACCAGATACCCGACGGTCAGGACCCGCATTCGCTACTGGCATTGAATCGGTATCACTAATAATAACTGTGCTTGGATCACTATCGGTTGTTCCATTATTTACAACAAGCGCTACTTCATAACTTCCTGCTTCATCAAGAAAAAGGCTTGGAAATGGAGATGCTGTATCACTTAATTCGCTCGTACTACTTGGCGGCGCGCTAACAATGCTCCAACTGTAGGTTAAAGCAGCGCCATCAGGGTCATATGAACCACCGCCATTTAGAACTACCGTTGCTCCTTTTTGCAATTGCGCAGAATGGCCTGCATTTGCAATGGGTATAACTGCATCTGTACCTGCATTAGTACCACCGTCTACTGGGTTATCCGATGTATCGCTACCGCAGCCATTCAACAAAAAGATTAAAAAGAGCAAAAATATACGCATAGTGTAATTTCCTCAAACAAGCCAAGCATTTATTAACTAGATTTTTAGCTTAGACAAAGAAATAATTTTTGTACAATTAGAGCTAGAAGTTAAAGGTTGAATAACAAAAAATTAATTTAAATGAGCCAGCAAAAAACCGCCTTATGGCGGTTTTTTTGTTTAACGGCTAAAAAGGACGTTATTTACGCTTTTAATTGGTTACCTATAGGCAGTTGCCTAATGCGCTTACCACAAGCTGCAAAAATAGCGTTACACAATGCAGGAGCATAAACCGGCGTTGCGGGCTCGCCTACGCCTGCTGGTGGTGCATCGCTTTGTATTATTTCTACTTCTACCTCTAGTGGTGAATCGCTCATACGGGGCACGCGGTAATCATGAAAATTACTTTGTTGCACGCGGCCTTTATCAAAAGTAATACCATCGCTAATTGCAGTGGTAATACCGTAAATAGAGCCACCTTGCGTTTGGTTTTTAACGGTATCGGTGTTTACAACCGTACCCGCATCAATAGCCACCCACGATTTAATCACGTTTAAGTCGCCAGCATCAGATACTTCTACCTCTACAACCGTTGCCACATACGTTAGAAAGCTGCGGTGCGCTGCAATGCCTAACCCGCGCCCTTTTGCCAGTGTTCTCCCCCAATTTGCCATACTCGCTGCTTTTTCAATAACATGACGCAAACGGCTTATTTCAAGTGGATAAACCGCTTTATCGCCACCGTAGTTATTATAGTTTGCGTTCTGGCTTGCGAAATCGATAGTACGCGCTGGCCCAATGGTTTCCAATAAATAATCTTTTGAGTCTTTACCCGCCTTGTGGGCAGCCTCATTTATAAATGACTGCACAGCAAACGCATGAAAAATATTTGTGACCGAGCGCATCCAGCCTATTCGGGCTTTTGCTGGTGCTTCACCTCGTTCCAGTTTCATATTGGGTGTTAAAATTGGATTATCAGTAAAACCTAGGTCTAGCTCAAAGCCACCAGGTGCAGATGCCCCTTCTTGAAAGGTAGACATAATTGGCGAAAACGCCGTGCGATGCAAGTAAGCCTCAATATTACCTTTTTCATTGAGTGACGCTTCAATATGTTGAGCCGATACCGCATGATAAAAACTGTGTTGAATATCAT
Organism: Pseudoalteromonas sp. S408; assembly: GCF_005886645.1. NCBI lineage: Bacteria > Pseudomonadati > Pseudomonadota > Gammaproteobacteria > Alteromonadales > Pseudoalteromonadaceae > Pseudoalteromonas > Pseudoalteromonas sp. S408. The sequence goes on from NZ_PNDY01000013.1 coordinate 156,568, forward strand.
CCTCTCGCGTCCATTGTACGCGTATAGGTTGCCCTACTTTCATTGAAATGTAGGCGGCCTCTGCCGAAAAATCAGGTTTTGATTTACGCCCAAACCCGCCACCTAACATGGTGACATGTACGTTAATTTTACTCTCGTCCATACCCAGTAGTGCGGCCACAGTTTTCATATCGGCTTGCGGGTTTTGCGTTGCAGCCCAAATATCTACACTGTCTTTATTGTACATTGCCGTGGCGCAAGGTGGCTCCATAGGTGCTTGAGTTAAATGCGGCGCGTAATAGTCGGCAACTAATTTATTGCTCGATTTAGCCAACACGCCCATGGTATCGCCTTTTTCGCGCACATGCGCTTGCGGCTCACTCACTGTTTGCAGTAACGACTTTTTAAAGCTCTCTGAATTATAATCGCCGTTTTTACCATCATCCCACACCACTTTTAGTGCTTTACGCGCCTGCCATGCAGCCCAGGTATTTTTAGCAACAATAGCAATGCCGCCTTTTGGCTGAAATTGCGGTGCGCCTTTTGGTACAGGCATTTCAATAATATCAACTACGCCATTAATTGCTTTAGAGGCGCTGGCATCAAACGATTTAACCACACCACCTACTACCGGCGGGCGCTCAATAATAGCCACCAGCGCTTTTGGTTCGCGTACATCGGCAGCAAATGTGGCTTTACCGGTTACTAAATCGGTTAAATCTATGTGCGCCATACCAGTATTTATATAACGCCATTCTTTACGTGTTTTAAGTGTTAGCTTGTCAGGCTCTGGTGGTGTAATACTAAGCGCTAGGTCTATTAAGTCTTTATAAGCCAGCGTTTTACCCGAGCTGTGGGTAACCACGTGCTGATTAGCTGTACAGGTTTGTGGCTCAACTTTCCAATATTTAGCAGCTGCGTGCTGCATCATGTAGCGTACGCTAGCGCCCATTTCGCGCAGGCGCTGCATGTTGTAGCGAATACTACGCGAGCCATCGGTATTTTGATCCCCGTATTTAGGGTCGCCCTTACCTTGAATAACAACTACTTTATCCCACGCAGCTTCCATTTCGTCTGCCACAATTTGAGCAATGGCTGTTCGAATTTGTTGGCCCATTTCAGAGCGGTGGCAGGTTATTTCAACCATGCCATCGGGGCGCAGTGCTATAAATAAGTTGGCGCGCTTTGCTTGCTCAGAGGGTTGCTCTAACACGCCAGCAAACGCTCTTGGTGCACTGCCTACAAAATAAGTGCCTAATACTAATGCGCCTATTGCGCTGGTTTTTAAAAATTGGCGGCGGTTTAGGTCAAAGTACGTATTGTCGTTTTTCATACTTCTTCCCCTTGTTCATTTGGGTCAAAATACTCAACGCCCGCAATAGTTTTAGCCGCCGACTTAATCGCTTTATGAATACGCGGATACGTGCCACAACGACAAATATTGCCCGACATATTACTCACTATTTCATCATCAGTTGGATTGGGGTTAGCTGCTAACAAGCTTGCCGCTTGCATTATTTGCCCGCACTGACAAAACCCACACTGCGGCACTTTATGCTCAACCCACGCTTTTTGCACAGGATGGTCGCCTTGCTCGCTTAATCCTTCAATAGAGGTAATATTGCGCCCTACTACAGCCGATACCGGTAATACACACGAGCGCTGCGCTACGCCATCAATATGTATAGTGCACGCACCACACTGCGCCATACCACAACCAAACTTAGGCCCGGTTAAATTTAATTCATCTCGAAGATACCAAAGCACCGGCGTTGACGGATCGCCTGTAAACTCATGTTTATTACCATTAACGGTAAGCGTGATCATATTTAACTCCTTGGCAAAGCGCTTTCAAGGAATGCCTTGTTGCGCGAGAACGGTTTGAATACTTGCTACTTTTTTAGCCTACCACTTAGGATTGGTTTATTGAAATTTTTATCGGTAAGTGGCTTTAATAAGCTTTGGTAGGTCGCTAAACGCAAAAACCGGCCTGTGGCGGTTTTATGTATAAGCTAAATGCTAGTTATTTAGTTAGTGCTAATTTAACCGCGGCCTGCGCATGAATTTGCGTGGTATCGTAAAGGGGCACGGTTGTATGTTGCGGCTCTACCAATAAAGCAATTTCAGTACAGCCTAAAACAATGGCCTGTGCGCCTTTTTCAAACATCCGCTCAATAATATTTATAAACTCAGTTCGCGCTTCTTCATTAATAATGCCTTGGCATAACTGATTATAAATTATGTCGTGTACACGCGCTCGCTCATTAGGCTCGGGTATTAACACTTCAATGTTATGCTTATCGGTTAACCGCCCTTTGTAAAAGTTTTGCTCCATTGTAAATTGCGTCCCCAGTAAGCCTACTCGCGTTATTTCATCGTGTTTTAACTGCGCTGCGGTGGCATCGGCAATATGCAAAATAGGAATGCTGATACTGCTGGCAATGTAGTCAGCCACTTTATGCATGGTGTTGGTACAAATAAGTAAAAAATCAGCCCCACCAGCCTCTACCGATTTAGCAGCTTCAGCTAGAAGAGCGGCTGTTTGTGGCCAATCACCTTGGTGCTGCAATGTTTCAATTTCTGCAAAATCAACACTTACCATACAAATTTTGGCACTATGCAGCCCACCCAGCGCACCTTTCACCCCCTGGTTTAACGCTTTGTAATAGCTAGTGGTTGACTCCCAACTCATACCACCAAGCATGCCAATCGTTTTCATAAAATTGCCTTTTTTAATATACTAAAAGAGCTAAGCAGTTATCCCAAATGTATCTTAATTAGCTGAGGGATTAAGCCATAGCTATTTTTTAATGCCTCTTTCGGTTTTACAAACGATTACAATAGCGGTAATAAAATTAAAGAAAATACCAAGAACAAACCAAAGTAAAGCACTTCGGCCTGTAGATTTAGCCCACCAAGCACTGAAAAAAGCAAAAAATAATACAGCCAATGCACTACGATTAAATTCCTCTTCTAACTTTTCTGTGTCGTAAGACAAGCTCGATAACTTACTTTCTAACTCGTTGACCTTTTTAGTTAATAGCATAATTTTTTCACTTTGCTCATTTTGTGCAGTGACTGTTTCTATAGGCTGAGCGTATGCCAATAATGAGCTTGCAACCCATATCATAATGCAGAGTATAAATTTCATTTTATTCCTTTAAATTATTTAAACTTAAACAGGTAATTAACCAAATTACGTTAATTGAGGTTGGGATAAAAAACCAGTATTTAAAGCTTTTCTTTGTTTATTAAAGCTCTTTCTTTAACTGCAGATTGGCGAATAAAAAACATTATTACGCAGCCTGCAATATTCCCACCTATTAATAAGTTGGGTATGGCTAAAATAGTTATTTGATTAACTTTTCTCTTATATACAGCCCATAAATGCCAAAAAGCATAACGGTAAAGGCCACCCACTGCAAAAGCTAAGGCATGCACACTTCCCTTTTTAAGAACAATAAATACCATCCCAGAAGCAAGAATTAGTAAAGTCCAGATAGTTGACAGGCAAAAAGCAAGACGCGACCCCATTCTTTTACTTTTATTCTATGAACTTGGAACTTTGGCTTCAAAAGCAGCCAAAAATAAAGCCCCTTGCGGGGCTTTAAAATGGTTCAACTTAGCGTTATAAAAGCGCCTTTATCGTAATAATATTTGACAGCTGCAATAAGAAACTCTTGTTCTACATCCTTAATTTGAGCATTCAAATTCTCAGAAACATCCTGTACATCACTTATTGAAAGAGCATATTTAAGGCCATTTCTTTTTGCAATTTCAGGATCATCATCTGGATCTTCGGTTTCTTCAGGATCTAATATCATGCACATCATTCGTTCATCCCAAACCGTATCCACGGCAGGTATGTATAATGCGTAGTCCCATGGTAATGTCTCGATCTTTAGTAACACTTTATCTAACGTAATTAAAATATCTGTACTCAATTTCTTCCTCCTCCCCATGTGCTCATACCACCAACACCTCCGGGATGCAGAGTTGACTGTACTGCGCCTGGGGCATTATGATGACTTCTAGGTACAAGCTGCATCACTCCAGGCTCAACTCCATGATGCCAGGTAACATTTTTAGTTGGTGCTTTCCTTGGATATGCCCCTCTTGCCCCCGGTTGAACCCCTTTCGTTATTCCTGGGTGCAAAGCTTCCATCATATTACCAAATACTGGGTCACTCTGCATTTGTTGATGTAAATTTTGATTTGCTTCTTGAAAGTGAGCTTTATCAGACTTTCCTGGATACATATTGTTAGATAATTTTGTTTCGAATGATACGGAGTATTGAGCGCTATTTCCTCTAGTAGCTAATGCTTCAGAAGCTTCTCGTGAAGCTTTAATAGCTATACCAGCACCACCCGGTACAACAGGTATCGCCAAAGCAGCCCCATCAGCAATCACCCCAAGCGCATCTATACCAGCAGCACCCCAATTACCATTCCACAGATTACCACCTAGTGAAGTTAAGCCTACACTAAGACTCGCAGCATCCCAAACAGATTCTGCTATTGCTCCACTAGGATCAGTATACTTATAAGGGTTATTATTAGCATAAGCATAACGGTTAAAACTATGTACATCACGGAATCCAACAGGATCATTCGAATAAAAACGACCTATGACTGGATCATAGTATCGTGCCTGCATATAACTCAACCCTAAGTCGGTGTCGAATTTATGCCCTGTGTACCCCACATCATCTTTGGGGGCTTCTATCGTTTCACCAAATGGACGAGCATGCTGTCGGCTTTCATCTATGCTTTGCGATGTTACATCACCATATTTAGCTATGAGTTTTTTACCTAAGTAAATATAGTTAGTACCTTCACCGGTTATGGTGTCACCTTTTTCTCTGTAAAGTAATGTACCTCCTTGGCTGTACATTGAATAACTTGTACCGTTGATGTCAGTTTGTTTTACTCGGCGATTATGCCCGTCATATAGGTAGCTATTTCCTTTTGCAGTGGTAAGTTGGTTAGCATGGTTAAAGTCAAGTGTATATGCGCCATTATCATTGATGTTACCTCGATCATCATAACCTATTGAGCCGTATTGGCCATTTACGCCATTTACTTTAAATAAGCGATTTTTAGCATAATCATATTCATAGGTGAGTGTTTTATTTTTACTTTTATAGTATGTGATGTTACCAAACCCATCGTAATGCATTTCACTCGAGCCGATTTCAGAGCCTCCAGTGGTGCTTGTTAGGCGGTCTAGGCCATCATATTCTAAATTCGTCAAACTATATTTAGGGTTTTGGTCATCAATGATTGAGGTAACATTCGCATTATTATCGTAATCATAAGTCAATGACATAACCGTACTAGGTAGATTACTGCCACCGGCGCCAGTATCTTTTAAGCGTTTTGGCAGTAAACTATCTGTATGTATTGTTGTTTCATGTTTTATACCGTTGCCATATGTAAATGATTTCAACAAACCATTTGCATAATATGTAGCACTTTTAGCAAAGCTTAAAGCAACAGTTCCACCATCATAACTTTGCGCTTCTGTTGGCTCACCAAAACTATTGGGCTGGTAATTTACAATAGTTCCATCGGGGTAACCTAAGTGTTCTAGCTGTTGTAAATCATTGTATTTATAATCAAGCATTAGAGGTGATTCATCCTCAACAAATAATTGTTCTTCTTCAAGAAGGTTTTGATTATTGTATTCGTAACGATGAACTACGCTGCCAGCTTCTAAAGTCAAAATGTTACCATTGTTATCCAGTTCGTAAATCACGTCTCCCGAGTTATCTGGGTAGTCAATTTTATGTAATTCGCCGTGACCATCATAACTAAAGGTGGTACTATTTTCTGGTTCTGAAATACGACATTCAGTATCATCAACTCCAGGTTTACTCCAAACTAATTCACCTAAAGCATTGTGTTTATAAAGTACGTTACCAACATCCTCACGAGTTACTAGGCATAATTGTTTATAATCATCATAGTAACGATTTTCATGAAAAGTTTTCAAGTTAGCATCGCTAGTATAACCATTTTGAGAAATTGAATTTACGTGTCCATAAACATCAACATCAATTGTTGTTGTGACATTTTCCGGTGATTCAATTCTAGTTATTACATCATAATTAGGAGAGCCAAATGCTTGAAACGAAGTAGTGGTAGCGTTTCCTTTTGCGTCGGTAACTTGAATTCTATTACCGGCTAAATATGCATAGGTGACTTGACCTAAACCACTAGTAGAAACTTCTTTAATACGACCAAACCCATCGTAAATAGTCTCTATACCATTTAAATTTATTTTTGAAGATGACCAAAATGATTCAAAAATCTTCTGGTTATTATAATCGTAGTTAAAGTTTTTATAACGCGTATCTGTACCATCTGTTTGAACAAGTTGTTTTAACCTCATCAAACCATCAAATATCTCGGTTACAGAGTAAACAGGCTCACTCTCGCAGCTACTTAGTTCAAGATCTAAATTACAATATTTGACAATCCGTTTAGGGCTTGTACCATCTGAATAGTCCCAAGTGAAAAATTTACCATACCAATCATTACCAAACTTTTCGTCATTAGAATAACTTACAGCTTGAATAGCACCACTAGAGTGGTATGAAAAACTCGTTTGGTTTCCATTTAAATCAGTTGTTCCTATTTCCCAACCATTAGCGTCCAACTCCTTTGACATAGTAATATGATCATCGCCATACCTGGCTATTTTTCTTATCGTTTTTGCTATACCAAACTTATAATCTGAAAATAAAACAAATCGATTTCCTTGGTCATTAACCGCATTATATTCCTCTTTTATTATATTTCCTTCCGAATCATATTCAGGATAACGATTTACCCATCTCCCAAACTGTTTCTTCTCAAACGGTAAGCCTAACCCATCATATTGCCCTTTAGCTGTTACATCATCATGGTAGGTGATCTCTGAAATAGTTTGATAGCTGTTTTCACTATCATCTTCAGATACCATTACTGATGTTGGCAAACCCAATAACCAGTTATCACCGGTTTCATGTTGGTAGGATAACAGTGTAAATTTTGTTTTACCGCTAAAGCTTTCTTCTATCTTTGTTGGCTTCCCATACAAGTCATCAGATTCAAAACTTGTACTATATATACCGCCATCTTGCGAAATAATACGTCCTTTTAATCTTACTTTTGAAGTTAAAGATTTAGCTATATCTTCTGGGAAATCCAAGAAAGTAAATTCGCCTATGTCTGCTATTAATTCATAGGTATAGTTTATTTCTTTTGTAATAGAATCTTCATTCTCCGAGTCATAGTTGGTGACAACTTCTCTCAATAACTTACCATGTTGAAATGATTTATCATCAGAAAAATATTTAATCGAAGTGTCCAAATCTCGAGTTGCTGTAAACTGGACCACGTTCTTTGAATTAAGGCTGCTATCTTTATAATCAAAAAACCATGTATTAGTATTATCAACACCATCATTCACTACTTTTGAATGTAACTTTCTATTTTCTCTATATGGATCGTTCCTCATACGATTAAATACTTTATACGAGTAAGATATTGTTCCCCCGCTTGGAAGGGTAACCATAGTAAGGAGTCTAGGACCATTATATTCGAAGTAATGAGGGTTACCTTCATCTCGATATGATTTCTTATCATCCAATGAAACTTCGCCATATTTATAACGCCAGACTTTTTCTCCAGATGTAACTTCGCTTAAATAATACCTTCCATCCATCGGATTATCATAATAGCCATATTCAATAGACTGACCACCATCAACTGCTATATTTTTGATTCTCTCATTATATCTGCTAGGTGTTGATGAGAAGTAATTTACATCTATATTTGTACCGTCACTACGATTTATTTTGGTCAACCTTTGCTCTATATAAGGAACTCTTATATGCGATGCATTATGTCCTATATCATTCTTTGGCATAAAAAAGTTGCCATGAGATTCATAATCATAGGTAATGGCTGTCCCAAAAATGTTATTTACTTCTGAAGCAAATAGAGTTGTATTTCCTGTATGATTAAATTGATGACTTAAGCCAATATGACTATAAATAGCTTGAACAACGTCTATTCTATATGTAAGACCTTTTGGTGACTTTACAACAAAGCCGTTACCATCACTCGTACATGTTGCTATCCAGTCATTAGTTGTAACCCATTTAGCTGATGGATAGCGAGCATCGTCTGTATTTTTGAATAATTGCTGAGCTGACTGGCCCGGTATTTTTAAAGTCATGCCTGACCAATATTTCTTAGCGATCTGTATTCCACCGCTATTTAATGTAGAAGCACGGCCATCACCAGGGTATGGATCGTTACAGATTCCCGTTCTAGTTGTACTAACATGATCTATCAGCTTATCGTATTCAGCTTTATCAGGGGTCGCACTCCATCCTCTAGTTATGCCATAAGGTACAGTTGGTATTATTATCCTTGGAATCTCCAGGCGCCAGTTGCTCATACTGCCAATTTGACCGTTAAAACCCCAGACTCTCTCACTTTGCCCAAAACTTCTTGAAATCAAAATGTCCATACCATTTCCACCAGGAATGTGCATGTCTATAGATTCGTAACTCAGCTGACCATTTATAGGATTAATATTCTCGCCTACACTTTGATACCCATTTTCAATAGAGTATTGTTCAGTAAACCCTTTGTAATCTTTTGCTGTTAAGCTCTCAACAGAGCTTGAAAAAAAGAGTATGACAAGTAGTGGTATTCCACATATCAAATTATTCATTTCTACTTAAATCCTTTATTTTGTCTCAGCCACAGGGCTACCTAATAGATCCGTGTGAACATAAATTATTCTTTTACCTGGCTCAATAACGTTAAATATTACTGAGCGTATATCACTATCTAAGTCGCCACTTTTGGTTGCGTAAGTACATACCTTTTTGCTTTTATTGATGTATATTGGATCAAAATATAAAAGCCATGGCTCTGATGAGTAACAACTCTTTTCTTTCTCAACTAGCCTAAACCATACTTGTCCTGAGCTGTGAGCTATTTCAAATGATGAGCCTTTTACTAAATCTCCACCATTTGGCTTAAAATACGGCGAACCTAACTTCACTTTACGTTTAATTTCTGGACTATATAAATAGGGTGAATAAGTAGTTTGATCTGTAGAATTATTAACCCTTTTAGCCCTTACTCTAAATTTAATTGTCGAAAACGGAAAAGAACTGTAGGTATAGTAATTATGTGGTGAGTTACTTATTAACCTGTATGAATTATTGTTCAGTTCAGATACTTCAACATCAATACTAAAACTAAAATGACCACGGCTACGCATATCGTACGAGTACAGACTTCCTTGAGGTGGGAGTATAGGAGATGGTACCGTGATTTCTCCTTCTAATGCCCAATCCCATGAAATCTTTAAGGCATCATTGTCTTGTACATATTTAAAATTAGTCGGAGCTGTTACCCCTTGGCTTGGAGGTGTAGGGGTTATAGGAATAGGATCTGGTGGATATACTGGCCCGCCTGTATAGGGTGGTAAATTAAAAACCCCACTGGCCTTAGCCCCTTCTGCATAAAACAATAAAAATAAACATACTATTAAAACTTTAATCTTCACACTTACTCTCTGTATACAAAAAAGAAACATAATAACATAAATAAGGTACAAAAAGTAAAGCGAACAATTACTTATAAACAATAAAACCTGTAGCCTAGCACTAAAAAACGAGCCTATTTTGGCTCGTTTTTGTTTTACTGATAGCTGACCGCTAAAAACTGACCGCTTCGCTATGATTCCGGCTCATACCCCAAATTAGGCGATAGCCACCTTTCGGCCTCTGCGAGCGTCATATTAGTTCGCTTGGCGTAGTCTTCTACCTGATCCTTTTGTACAGCGGCTACAGCGTAGTATTTTGCCTCTGGGTGTGAGAAGTACCAGCCCGAAACCGCAGCTCCTGGCCACATGGCGTATGAGCTAGTGAGCTGCATGCCAATGCGCTTTTCGGTATCGAGCAATTGCCAAATTTTCTTTTTCTCGGTGTGCTCTGGGCACGCAGGGTAACCTGGCGCTGGACGGATACCTTGGTAGTTTTCGCGAATTAGCTCATCGTTACCCAGGTTTTCATCGGGTGCATAACCCCAATACTCTTTACGCACTTGTTCGTGCAGGTATTCGGCAAAGGCTTCTGCGAGCCTATCGGCAACCGCTTTTACCATTATTTTATTGTAGTCGTCTTGCTGTGCGTCAAACGCATTGGCTAAATCGTCTTCTTCTAAACCGCCCGTTACTGCAAACGCACCAAAGTAATCAGGTGTGCCTTTTGGCGCAATGTAGTCAGCCAAACAATAGTTAGCAAAGTCGGTTTTTTCGGTTTGCTGGCGTAAATGGCACGAGGTGTTTAACAGTTCTTTACGGGTTTCGTCGGTGTAAATTTCTATGTCATCGCCCACGCGGTTTGCAGGGAATAAACCAATTACACCCAATGGTTGCAAACTGCCTGCTTTTTCAAGGTCGTCGAGCATCTCGTTAGCGTCTTTAAATAAGCTGCGTGCTTGCTCGCCAACAACTTCATCATCCATTATGCGCGGGTATTTACCAGCGATTGACCACGTCATAAAGTATGGGGTCCAATCTATATATTTACGCAACGTGGCGATTGATACATTTTTAAACTCAGTCACGCCCAGCTTTTTAGGCACGGGTGGCGTGTAGTTATCCCAATCAAGCTTGGCTGCGTTATCGCGGGCACGCTGTATGGTAACTGGTTTTGAACGTGGCTTTTTGCGCGCTTGTTGCTCGCGTACTTTTACGTACTCGGCTTTTGTTTTTTCTAAAAAGGCTGGTTTTAGCTCTTTAGATAACAAGCTCGATACCACGCCTACCGCACGGCTGGCGTTATTTACGTACACGACGCCTTTGTCGTACTGTGGCTCAATTTTAACGGCAGTATGCGCTTTAGAGGTCGTTGCGCCGCCAATCATTAGTGGGAGCTCAAAACCTCTACGAGTCATTTCTTTGGCTACGTGTACCATTTCGTCAAGCGATGGGGTAATTAAACCCGAAAGGCCGATTATGTCGGCTTTTTCGTCAATAGCGGTTTGCAGTATTTTTTCGGCAGGTACCATTACGCCTAGGTCGATTACTTCGTAGTTATTACATTGCAGTACTACGCCTACAATGTTTTTACCTATGTCGTGCACATCGCCCTTTACGGTGGCCATAACTACTTTACCATTAGTGGCGCCTTCTTCTTTTTCAGCTTCTATGTATGGGTCTAGGTAGGCCACTGCTCGCTTCATTACACGGGCTGATTTAACAACTTGCGGTAAAAACATTTTACCTGCGCCAAATAAATCCCCTACCACGTTCATGCCATCCATTAATGGCCCTTCAATCACGTGGATAGGTTTATCGGCAGCAGCGCGGCACTCTTCCGTGTCTTCATCTATAAAGGTGGTTATACCTTTAACAAGGGCGTGCTCTAAGCGTTTTTCAACAGGCCATGTGCGCCATTCTAAGTCTTCTACCCGCTCAGCTTGTGCCATGCCCGAAAACTTAGGGGCTATTTCTACAAGGCGTTCACCTGCACCTGGGTCGGTGTTTAGTATTACGTCTTCTACGGCTTTACGGAGTTCCTCAGGGATATCGTCGTAAACAGCAAGCTGGCCTGCGTTTACAATCCCCATATCCATACCCGCTTTTATCGCGTGGTATAAAAACACCGAGTGAATGGCTTCACGCACGGGGTTATTGCCCCTAAACGAAAACGATACATTAGACACCCCGCCCGACACTTTACAGTGCGGTAAGTTTTGTTTAATGCGGCGTGTGCCTTCAATAAATTCTACAGCATAGTTGTCGTGCTCTTCTATACCGGTGGCTACGGCAAATATATTAGGGTCAAATATAATATCTTCCGGCGGGAAGCCAATCTCTTCTACTAATATTTTGTAGCTGCGCGCACATATTTCGTATTTTCTATCTGCGGTGTCGGCTTGTCCGTCGGTATCAAACGCCATAACAACAGCAGCTGCGCCAAAGCGTTTAATAATTTTAGCTTGGCGTTTAAACGGCTCTTCGCCCTCTTTAAGCGATATTGAGTTAACAATAGCCTTGCCTTGAATACACTTTAAGCCTGCTTCTATCACTTCCCATTTAGAGGAGTCGACCATAATAGGTACTTTAGAAATATCAGGCTCTGAGGCAATTAAGTTTAAAAACTTAACCATGGCCGCTTTTGAGTCCAACATGGCTTCGTCCATGTTTATATCAATAACTTGGGCGCCATTTTCTACTTGCTCGCGGGCTACGGTAAGCGCTGCTTCATAGTCTTCTTCCATGATTAGGCGTTTAAACATGGCAGAGCCAGTTACGTTGGTACGCTCGCCAACATTGGTAAATACTGCTATTTGCTGTGTCATGTTGGCTCCTTAATTTAAGTTACAGGCTTCGAGGCCCGATAAACGCATGCGTACTTCAAGCTCTGGCAATTGGCGAGGCTTAACGCCTTCAAGCCCTTTTGCAAACGCGCGAATATGCGCAGGCGTGGTACCGCAGCACCCGCCTACTATATTAATAAAGCCCGATTTACCCCAATCGATAATTTCGGCTGCCATATCGCCCGCTTCTAGGTCGTATTCACCAAACTCATTAGGCAAGCCCGCATTAGGGTGTACTGAAGTAAAGGTTTCGCATACGCGCGACAGCTCTTCTACGTATTGGCGCAGTAAATCAGGACCAAGTGCGCAGTTTAAACCAATCGAAATAGGCTTAATATGGCGAATAGAGTTATAAAATGCTTCGGTTGTTTGCCCCGAAAGCGTACGGCCAGAGGCATCGGTAATAGTGCCCGAGATCATAACGGGTAATGTACGCCCAGCTTGCTCAAATGCTTCTTCTACTGCGAATGAGGCTGCTTTTGCATTGAGGGTGTCGAATATGGTTTCGATAAGTATTAAATCAGCGCCGCCTTCCATTAAAGCAAGAGTAGACTCAACATAGGCAGTAACTAGCTTATCAAACGTTACGTTACGGTAACCTGGGTCGTTTACATCTGGCGAGATAGAACAGGTTTTCGATGTTGGCCCTAACACACCTGCTACATAGCGAGGTTTTTCTGGATTTTTAGCGGTGAACTCGTCACATATTGCGCGCGCGAGTTTAGCCGACTCTAAGTTTACCTCACGGCTTATGCTTGCCATGTCGTAATCTTCCATCGAAATGGTGGTTGAGTTAAAAGTATTGGTTTCAATAATATCTGCACCGGCAGCTAAAAAGCTGCGGTGTATTTCTGTTATTAACTCTGGCTTAGTGAGGCTTAATAAATCGTTATTACCTTTAATTAGCACGTGCCAGTCTTTAAAGCGCTCGCCACGATAGTCTTCTTCTTCAAGTTTATGAGTTTGGATCATGGTGCCCATAGCGCCGTCTAAAATTAAAATACGCTCTTTGAGCGCTTCACTTAGTTGGGCTTGTTTGTTGGCGGCTTTATTATTCGGCATAGTTGTTAGTCCTCACATCTTGGCTAACTAAATTAATATCATACGGTGTGGTTTGATACACGTAGTAATTTAACCAGTTCGAAAAAAGTAAAAAAGCATGACTTTGCCATGTTTTTGAAGGTTGTTTGCTTGCATCATCATCGGGAAAATAGTTTTCAGGTTTTGGCGCGTCTGGGCTTTTTTGTAAATCGCGCTCGTACTCCCCTTTTAGGGTGTCGGCATCGTATTCCGGGTGGCCGGTTATAAATACTTGGCTACCCGATTTGTTTTTCAGTAAGTAAGCACCTACTCGCTCAGAGCCTGCTAATATAACTAAATCATCACATGCGTTTATTTTATTTATATCAATGTGCCCATAACGTGAGTGTGGCACTAAAAAGGTATCGTCGAAGCCACGGGTTAATGCACCATGTTTAAAATGACATTGGTGGGTAAATACACCACACAGCTTATTGGGTTTTAAGTCGCGCTTTAAGTTGTAGCTGTGAAATAACGCGGCATGGGCCGCCCAACACGAAAACAACGTAGAGGTAACGTGTTGCTCTGCCCAATCAATAATGATTTTTAGCTCTTCCCAGTAGGCAACATCTTCATACTCTAAATGTGCTAGTGGTGCACCTGTAACAATAAGCGCATCGTAGTTGTTGTTTTTTACCTCTGAAAAATAGCGATAAAACGTATCGAGGTGTTCTTCTGAATTATTACTGCTGCGGTGGGTGTCTAGGCGCAGCAGCTCTACGTTTACTTGCAAAGGAGAATTGGCAAGCAAACGAATAAACTGTACTTCGGTTTCTACTTTATTAGGCATTAAATTTAATATAGCCAAACGCATTGGGCGGATTTCTTGCGTTTTTGCACGGCTTTTTGGCATGACAAATACGTTTTCTTGGCGTAAACGTGCAATGGCCGGAAGCTCATCCTTTACAGTGATTGGCATATTTTTAACTCCTACTCATAAAAACTCGTGCTAATTATGAACTGAAAGCAAAAAATATCAACCTCTAGATGTATAGATGTCTAAATGAAATTTATTCATTATTAATTAAGTCTGTGGCAAGCAATGAGTTACCCCCTAAAAATAGGCTTAACTCACTGCATTTAAAATACTTACTTTTTAAACTACTCGTTATTACCTACTAGGACTAAATTTTGTTGAGGAGGAATTAAATACTCAGCGCCGTTTTTGGTAATCACAGCCATTTCTTCAACTGAAATGGTTTTAAACTCGGTGTTGTTTAAAGGCCAACTAAAAAAACCATCAAAGGCAAACACCATTCCTTCTTTTAGTTTACGATGTGCTGCAGGCCTTACTTGCGCACTGCGAGAACCCCCTAAATTTGGGCCCGTGTCGTGCGCAACATACCCTACTGGGTGACCGGTGCTCCATGGCACAGGCTCTGAGTTGTATTTATTCATTAATACGGTTTGAGCTTGATCCACGTCTATGCCTTTTACGCCGGGTTTCATGGCATTAAATGCGGCAAAACCACTGTCTCTGGCGTTAACCCAATATTGCTGAATGTTGGCCGGTGCAGAGGTTTCCCCTTCTTTAAGTACATAAGCAAAACGCTGAATATCACTTACCCAGCGATTGTAGAGCTTTACACCAAAATCAATTTGAATTACGTCACCCGGCATAATCACTTTATTTGTAGAATGCGAATGTCCGCGGTCTGGGCCTGAGTTTACATTAGGATTTTGGTCGGCAGCCCACGCGTCAGTTACGCCTCGTGCTTTCATTTTAGCTTTTAAAAATTTGGCTACATCGGCATCGGTGGTTTTACCTGGAACAATGGTTTTATAAGCCTCTAGTTGCCACGTTGCTGAAAGCATTGCAGCCTCTTTCATTATTTCAACCTCCGCAGGTAATTTAATTGAAAGCCATTGATAAACGACTTCTTCAGAAGATACGAGTTTTGCTGTGTGCTTTGCGCCTAATAAGCTCGCTAGTTGCTTGTATTGTGAGTGCGATAAGCCATCAGCCTGCGCGTTAAGGTCAGAGACATTTATTGCAATGCGCTCAAAAGGCTGCTTTTTTATAAACTCAGCGGCGTATTTTAACGCAGACACACTGCGTGGCACTGAGATCACTTTTTCATGTATATTTAGCTCGTCGAGTGCTTTTGCTTCGCTTGAAGGTGAGTAAGCAACTGAATGAAACGTCCCTTTATTGAAGTAAAATAAGTACGCCGCTGGTGACCCTGCGTTTTCACAGCCAATATGGTCGGCCAATGGGTCGTTGTTATTTTCTCTACAAACAATAAGCCAAGCGTCTACATTAGCCGCTTTTAAAGCGTTTGGCAGGAGCTGGGTTATTCTTTGTTTTCTTATTTCGGGCCAAGGTGAGTCTGCTGCATTTGCTTTGGAATTTATTGTAAATAATATTAGCAAAGCCAGTATTATTATTTTTTGTATGGTCATGAGTTTTTCTTATTTTTACTATGGTGTAAATACGTTAGCACACCCAAATAAAACTATACATTTAACAAGGTAAAACGATAAACAGATATTCCCACCCGCCATTCGTTGACTGTTTCACCTCTCAACAACTACAATACAACATTGAAATTTTTATTATTATTTGAAGGCTTTCCTCCATGGTTTTACCTGATAAGTTTATTTTCTCAATGAGTCGAGTATCTAAAGTTGTGCCGCCTAAGCGCACAATTTTAAAAGATATTTCGTTGCACTTTTTCCCTGGCGCCAAAATTGGTGTGCTTGGTTTAAATGGTTCTGGTAAATCGTCATTGCTACGCATTATGGCCGGTGTTGACCAAGACTTTGAAGGTGAGGCGCGTCCTCAGCCTGGTACTAAAATTGGTTACTTACCGCAAGAGCCTGTACTAGACGAAAGCAAAACAGTACGAGAAATAGTTGAAGAAGCTGTTGGCGAAGTAAAACACGCCCTTAATCGCCTTGACGAAGTGTACAACGAGTACGCAATGGAAGGTGCTGACTTTGACGCACTGGCTAAAGAGCAAGGTGAATTAGAAGCGGTTATTCAAGCTCATGATGGCCATAATATCGATAACGTACTAGAGCGCGCTGCTGATGCACTTCGTTTACCTGAGTGGGATGCTAAAATTGAGCACCTGTCAGGTGGTGAACGCCGCCGTGTTGCTATTTGTCGTTTGTTACTAGAAAAGCCAGACATGCTTATTCTTGATGAGCCAACTAACCACTTAGATGCTGAGTCGGTTGCATGGCTAGAGCGCTTCTTACATGACTACGAAGGCACTGTAGTGGCAGTAACGCATGACCGTTACTTCCTTGATAATGTTGCTGGCTGGATATTAGAGCTTGACCGTGGTGAAGGTATTCCGTGGGAAGGTAACTACTCTTCTTGGCTTGAACAAAAAGACGCGCGCTTACAGCAAGAACAAAAATCTGAAAAAGCACGTCAAAAATCAATTGCTCAAGAACTTGAATGGGTGCGTTCAAATCCTAAAGGCCGCCAAGCTAAGTCAAAAGCACGTATGGCACAGTTTAGCGAACTACAGCAATCTGATTACCAAAAACGTAACGAAACAAACGAGCTATTTATTCCACCTGGTCCACGTTTAGGTGACCAAGTATTAGAAGTGACTAACTTACGTAAAAGCTTTGGCGACCGCGTATTAATAGACGACTTAAGCTTTACCATGCCAAAAGGCGCTATTGTGGGCATTATTGGCGCCAACGGTGCAGGTAAATCGACACTATTTAAAATGTTAAGTGGCGAAGAGCAGCCAGATAGCGGTAGTGTTAACGTTGGTGAAACAGTACAACTAGCAACGGTTGATCAGTTCCGCGACGATATGGACGAAAGCAAAACAGTATTCCAAGAAATATCTGACGGACAAGACGTACTAAAAATTGGTAACTTTGAATTCCCAAGCCGTGCATACGTTAGCCGTTTTAACTTTAAAGGTAACGATCAGCAAAAGTTTGTAAAAGACTTATCGGGCGGTGAGCGTAACCGTTTACACCTTGCTAAGCTGTTAAAAGCGGGTGGCAACGTAGTGCTACTGGATGAGCCAACCAATGATTTAGACGTTGAAACATTACGTGCACTTGAGAATGCTATTTTAGAATTCCCAGGCTGTGTAATGTGTATATCGCATGACCGTTGGTTCCTTGACCGTATTGCTACGCACATTTTAGATTACCGCGACGAAGGGCAAATTAACTTTTTCGATGGTAACTATACTGAATACGAAGAGTGGCTTAAAAAAACCTATGGTGCAGAAGCAGCTCAACCAAAACGTATTAAATACAAAAAGATTGGTTAATCGCTAAATTAACTAAAATACTCTTAAAACCCTGCTTTTGCGCAGGGTTTTTTATAACTGAAAAACATCCGTTAATTTCGTGCTAGCATCTATTTAATTACAGGCTATGATTAATAAAAAACAATAAGGCAAAGTCATGCAAGAACGTCGTCAATTTTCTCGTATTTTATTTTCAACCGATGCACACATAATTTTTCAAGAAAATGAGTACCCATGTACCCTGCTTGATATTTCATTGCACGGCGCATTGATCAGCAAATGTGATGTGTTAAATGATCAAACAGAGAACGATGCAATACTGCGTTTTATTTTACCCGACAGCGAAATTGAAATAAAAATGGAGACAACTATTTGCCATATAGAAGCCAATCACATTGGTTTAAAGTGTAAGCATATTGATATTGATAGTATTTCCTACCTAAAACGACTGATAGAGCTAAACTTAGCGGACGATGAGTTACTTCATCGTGAATTAGAGATGCTTATTCACGACTCACAATAGACTCTTTAAAGTGAGTTGATTACCATAAGGCAAACTTTATAGCCTATGTGAACATGAACTTAAATCCTCATTTACCGTTAGTGTACCATCCAAACTACTCGTTTAGTTTTGATCCTAAGCATCGTTTTGCAATGAGTAAGTTTGCAAATTTATACGCACACGTTAAAAAACTAGGCTTAATTGGCAATAACCTCACACAGCCTATTTTAGGCTCTCCCGAGCCTTTAGAGCGAGTACATTGCGACAACTATATTCACGATTTATGGAACAACCGCTTAGACGATAAAGCCATGCGCCGCATAGGATTACCTTGGTCCCCCCAGTTAATGGCGCGCACTTTTACTGCACCGCAAGGTACATTACAAACCGCACGTTTAGCGCTAAAACACGGCATAGCCTGTCACCTAGCAGGGGGCACGCATCATGCGCACTTTGATTTTGGCTCTGGGTATTGCATGGTGAACGATCTTGCCTTTACCACCCAAACCTTGATTGATAGCGGTGAAGTAACTAATGTGCTTATTTTTGATTTAGACGTACATCAAGGTGATGGCACAGCCGCTATGCTTGCACATCAGCCCTATGCCTATACCTGTTCAATACACTGTGAAAAAAACTTCCCGTTTAGGAAGTCGGCCAGCGATTTGGATATTGGCTTAGCAAATCATATGCAAGATGCAGAATACTTAGCTATTGTTGACGATACCTTAAGCTACCTACTTAAAGAACTAAACCCAAGCTTAGTGCTGTACGATGCCGGTGTAGATATTTGGCAAAACGATGGCTTAGGTAAATTAGACATAAGCTGGGATGGGATTGCTAAACGTGATCATCTGGTTTTAAAACGCTGCCTTCAGCACAACATACCTGTGGCAACTGTTATTGGTGGCGGTTACGATAAAGACCACCTTCGCCTTGCGCAGCGCCATGGCATAGTGATTGAACAAGCAGCACGTTTTTAAAATGAAATAAAAACCCAATATTGTCGTTCTTATTGGCTAACAAAATAAAAGCGACACGTTTATGAAACACATTTTTGCAGCTATAACACTTATCCTTTTAAGTTTAGCAGTCTTTGCGGAGCAGCCTGCTCTCGACTCAAACCACTCTAAACTACCACCTTTAACATTAAACATGGCCGATGGTACAAATATAAAAACTCAGGAATTATTAGGCCAACCTTATGTTTTACATTTTTGGGCTACATGGTGTCCTTATTGTAAAAAGTTACAACCAGCCCTTCAAAAAATACACAACATGGGCTTAAACGTATTAGCTGTAAGTTTTAAAGAAGATGATAACGCCTTCCCCGCCAAAGCATTAACCAATAGGGGCTATACATTTAAAACCGCAATACAAGCCGATGAAATTGCGACACAACTAGGAATACGCGGCACACCAACTACATTGTTTATAAATGAAAATGGCCATGTTGTTTGGGTTACTCATTCTTCAAACCCCGATAATACAAACCTATATTTAAATGCTCGCACTTTAATAAACTCAATCAACTCAAAATAGGTGAATAATTTGGCCGGTATAATGCCTATTAAAATATGAGTTATATAAACTTTATACTACAATTTAAGCCTATAAATTAATTGGGGTTATTATGCGTTTAATATTTACTTTATTGTTGCTTGTGTTCAGTGCAACAGCGTTTGCTGAAGAAGAAAAGGTAGAACTTCCACCGCTAGACCCTAGCTACAATGCAGTTCACCCCATGGCCCTAGTTAATAGAGGGTCTTCCATCTTTGCTATTAATCTTCCATCTTATAGATCACCACACGACCTGCAAGTTGTTTACGAAGTAAAAAACTCAAATGTTGCTTTTTTAAGCTTTGTGAAAAATGCCGATATGATCACTATAAAACCGCAAAAGTTTAATATTCAACATTTAATGCGCGGGGACGAAATAACAATTACAGCCGACGTATACGAAGGTGATTATCGTCAAGGCGGTAGTTTAATTTATGAAGCCAAGCAGCTTGAGCTTGATAAGCAACTGTACGCCAGAGAACTCGATGAGCTAAGCGAATCTTCACAATGGCACGAGTACGATATGATTGAGTTAAACGGTACAGAGCGTATTTATGTACATAAAATTCAAAAAGCTCCAAGCTTTAACCACTTAATATTTGTGGACTTAGTTAATGCTTGTATGCAAAAGGTTCGCACATCAAAACGTGTTCCTCCTGAAAACGAACTCACCTACAAATTTATAAACTGTGGAACCTTAAAGCCTCTTTTTTATGATGGTGAAAGTTTACTTAAATAAGTTCGTAAACATGTTTAGCAATTAACTCAAGCCCTTCTCGCGCGGCATGAGTTGATTGCCCTGCAAATCCCAACCGTATATAACTTTGCTGTTTTGGAATTAGGCTACGCGCGGCTTCTTGATAATAAAATTCAGGCTCTGCTTGTATATAAACTCCCTGCATTTGCAAAGCGCTTTTTAAGCCATACACTGGTTTGTTTAAATTAACCCACATAGCCATACCACCATCAGGTTTTACATATTCGATTGGTAAGCCCTTTGATTGCATAAGACTTAACTCACTGTCCATTGCCTCGGCTCTTTGCTTGTAGAGCTTGGTCATTCGCTTTAAGTGCGTCTCAAAACTCCCTTCCTTCATAAAGTGCGCTACAGCTAATTGCATAACCACATCGTTTTTATGATTCATTAATTGTTTCCAGGCACTTAGCTGCGCAATAACTTCTGGCGGTGCACATATGTAGCCTATGCGGGCTGCCGAAAACATAATTTTAGAAAACGTAGAAAGGTAAATAACAATACCGGCTGGGTCATCTGCCGCCATAGGCTGTAGTGGCTGACATTTATAGTGAAACTCATGATCGTAGTCATCTTCTATGATCATCACGCCATATTTATAACACAGCTGATAAATTTGCATACGCCGTGTAGGCGATAAAGTTACGGTTGTCGGGTATTGATGTAGTGGAGTTAAGTACAGCATTTTAATTGAGTAGCGACTAAGTTGTGCTTTTAAATCGTCAACACAAAGACCATGCTCATCTTGTTTTATATCTACTAATTGTGCACCGCATGCCGCAAAAGCCTTACGAGCAGGCGGATAACCTAACGTCTCAACCGCAACAAAGTCATCTTGATTTATAAAAGCTTTTGAAATTAAAAACAACGCCTCCTGAGAGCCATTACATATAAGTAAATCAGTTACTTGAAGGTTACGTGCTTTGTGTAAATAGCTGCTTACTTGCTGCTTTAACTCACTTACTCCGCTTATATCACCATAGTGAAACTTACTGGTATCTACATGATTAAAGACATAACTTAAAGAGCGTTTAAATTGTTTATATGGGAAGCAATTAAGATCAGGAAGCCCCCCTGCAAAGTTATATTTGAAATCATTGAGGTTCATAGCAGGCGCAGGCACTGCTAACTCCTTGGCAAATTTATAGGGGTTAGGCGTTACAACAGGTACTTGCTTAGTATTAGCACTGCTTTGAATTGGTAGGGTTTGAGTCACCTTATATCCTGAGCGCTCATGAGACTCAACCCAGCCTTCAGCTACTAATAGTTGTAAAGCATTCATTATTGTATGACGGTTTAACTGGTAAGTTTGCGCCATTTCTCTGGCTGAACTGAGCTTAGTGCCTACCGCAATATCGCCTTTTATAATTGCGTTACGAAGTGCTTGCGCTAGCTGCAAATACTTTGCTTTGCGCTGCTCATTAAACTCAATATTAATCGGCTGCATACGCCCCCTTAATCTGGTATAGGTAAAAGTTACATTCTGGTTGTTTTTACCAACCCAAATAAGCGTACATTTGTTGCTCACAAATAGCAAAAATGGAGCCATTAATGTTTAATCTGCAAACACATAAAACAAACAAGGTCATTTTAGAGCCATTAAACCATAAGCACCTAAATGGATTATATAAGGCGGGCCAGCACCCTAATGTATGGCAATGGGTATTAAGCAATTACACTAAAAGCCCTGAAATACTAAAGGAATGGTTTTTAACTCAGGCGCAATTTAATAAAAACGAGCAAGTTGTTTTTGCCATTATTGATAAAAATACACAGCAAGTAGTGGGCACAACACGGTTATTTAAGTTAGATACACATAATTTAAGCGCTGAAATTGGTCATACATTTATTAGTAATGATTGGCAGCGTACTTACATAAATTCACATGCTAAATACTTATTACTTAATTACGCATTTGAAAAGCTAGGTTTAGTGCGTATTTCATTTAATACTCACGAGAATAATAAAAAATCACGTAATGCAATAACGCGTCTAGGCGCTCGTTTTGAGGGTGTGGCCCATAAAGATAGATTACTAAGTGATGGTAGCTTTAGAAGCACAGCAAAATTTAGCATAGTCGATGAGCAGTGGCCGGATATAAAATCACAACTAGAGGGGAGACTTTAATGTACCCAACGATGCATTTTCAAGAGCATAATAGTGAACGTTTGCAGGCTTTAGTTGAGCAATTTCCTCTAGCGAGTATTTTAACGTCCTGCTTGCACAGTGACTTAAATAATATATGCCAAGTACCTGTATTATATGAGCCATCACGTAATGTATTTATTGCGCACGTAGCAAAAAATAATCCGTTAACGCAATGTGATAAACGCTCTGTAAAATTACACTTTAATGGTGACAACTGTTATCTATCTCCTTCGTATAGTAATAATAAAACACTGCCAAGCTGGCTTTACTGCTCGTTAGAGGTACTAGCAAAGGTTGAAATAGTTGAGTGTAATAATCAAAAACATCATATTATGCAGAGACTAACATCGCATTTCGAAGAAAGTTTTGAGCCAAAATGGCAACTCAATAAAATACCAATCCAGTCGCGTGAACAGCTTTACCAGCGACTATGCTTTATAAATTTTAAACCTATTCATTGGAGCGGTAATTTTAAACTAAGCCAAAATAAGCCGGAGGGTATAAGAATGGAAATTAAGAAAAATTTAGTCAATGCTAATAAGCATTCTATTGCTGAGATGATTTAATTTACTTTATTATTTACACGTATTGCATCTTTTTAATGATGAAATAAGCATAAGTAAAGTAAAAATAAAAACGGCCCAAACTCAACAAAATTGAATTTAGACCGTTTACACACTAATAATATCTTCACACACAATATAAAGATTCTGGTTTTAGACTGCGTGGCAGTTGTAGGGAAATAAAAACAACCCAAGCTAAGTCACCACCGAACTTGAGTTGCCTTCCACACTGACAACATCTTCACACACAATATAAAGATTCTAGTTTTAGACTGCGTGGCAATTGTAGGGAAATAAAAACAACCCAAGTTAAGTCACCACCGAACTTGAGTTGCCTTTCACACTGACAACATCTTCACACACAATATAAAGATTTTGGTTTTACACTGCGTGGCAATTGTAGGGAAATAAAAACAACCCAAGTTAAGTCACCACCGAACTTGAGTTGCCTTTCACACTGACAACATCTTCACACACAATATAAAGATTCTTTGTGTTAGTAATACACTAACGAATTCTGGCCATTGCCTATAAACACGCTTTTACTACACTAGAGCTACTAATTAAGCCCTTAACTATGTCTATGGGTTAACTTTAGAGTTATTACTCAAATTTCACAAGCGATAAAAATAAACCTGATAGATGAAAAAAACTAAACTATAGACCTTAGTCTAATAGCCATGCTTTTTAGTAACTAAATATCTGCCTGTAAGGTACTAGATAAATCTTTATGTTATTGGGCATAAAACAACTCAACGCTTTAGCATAAAGCTAATTAAGTTATTGTTTTATAATTGTAATTTATAAATAAGCAAGTCTGTTTCTTATTAAATAAAATGAACTTTTCAAATTGAACTTGTATTAGCCCTCTAATAAACAGGCACAAAAAAAGCGCTATAAAAGCGCTTTTTGTTCTAAAAAAATATTTAAATTATTTGGTTTTCTTTCCAAGCTTGTTCCTTGGCTAGGCGTTTTTTACGCTTGTCACAAGGATCATCGCAATCACAGGCTTTGTCTATACCCACCGAACCTAATCCACCACAGCTACTCGCCATTGATTTTTTTTGCACGATCATACCTACAGCCATTGCTGTAACAATTAAAATTAGTAAGCCAAAAGTAAGAAAAAAAAGTGACATTGCTTAGCCCCTATTGATCAGCAATAAATTAAGCTCAAACTATTTTTGAGCAGTTGATATTATATACTCAACCTCTATGGAAATAAACCAGCTTTAAACACTTACAAGTAGGGTTCAAATGCAGGACTTGAATACGTAACTAAGCCATCAGGCGATTTAGCAATCAAATACACAGCCAAATTATTATCTTGTGCATAAGCTTGCGCTTTTTCCATCCCCATAACGGTTAATGCAGTTGCTAAGCCATCTGCGGTCATTGCACTTGGGTGTAATACCGTTACAGAAACTAGGTCGTGCTTTATTGGCATTCCCGTAAGCGGATCAATCAAGTGCGTGTAAGTTTCGCCATCCATAATATAAAAGATGCGGTAATCACCAGAGGTTGCAATTCCCATGCTGCCTGGTAACAAAATACGGTGCACTTCACGCTTACCAGGCTCTGCATCAGGTTGCTCTATTGCTATTACCCATCCTTGTCCATTCGGCTTTTCACCAGATATACGAAGCTCACCACCAATTTCAACCATGTAGCTAGTAATACCGCGGCTTTCTAATAATTGCGCAACTTTATCTATGCCGTATCCTTTTGCTGTTGCAGAAAATGACAATTCAAGCCCATCAACTGTTTTTGCTAAGCCTTGTTCATTTAAAACAAGCTTATCTACACCAATGTTTGCAATCATTGCCTGAAGCTCACTATCGGTTGGTCGGTTGGTCGGCTTTTTATCAGGGCCAAATCCCCATAAATCAATTAATGGTCCCATTGTTACATCAAGTGTATTGGTAGATTCACCGATCCGAATTGATTCGCTTATAACAGCCCTGAAGTCTTCACTTATTGGCATAAATTGATTTGCTGGCAAGCGATTAAATGTATTTATCTCCGAGTCTTTAATGTATGTAGACATAGACTGGTTTACGTTGACTAATACAGCATCTATTTGTTCTTGTATTTGAAGAGCAGATATTTCCTCTTGCTCGTCATAGTATTTAATATGATAGGTAGTCCCCATGGTTTTACCTTCTAAATAGGTTTCCTTTGGAACCGATTCTGCGCATCCAGATAACAGTAAAGTCAGCGTAATAATAAATAAGGCGATTATGCCCTGGGGAGTATTTACTTTGTTCATAACAACCCTACTTAATAGGTTAAAAATTAATAAATAATAATAAAAAAGCCTCGTAACACACAGTGCTACGAGGCTGATATTTTAACCAAAACTAATCTGTTTTGATATGCGTGTTAGCCACCGAAATCATCTAATAAGATATTTTCGTCTTCAACACCTAAATCTTTAAGCATATTGATAACTGCCGCGTTCATCATTGGAGGACCACACATGTAGAACTCACAATCTTCCGGCGCTTCGTGCTCTTTAAGATAGTTCTCAAATAACACGTTATGGATAAAGCCAGTATAGCCTTCCCAGTTATCTTCAGGTTGTGGATCTGAAAGCGCTGTGTGCCAAACGAAGTTATCGTTTTCAGCAGCTAGGCCGTCAAAATCTTCAACGTAGAACATTTCACGCTTAGAACGCGCACCATACCAAAAACTCATCTTACGCTTAGAATTTAAACGTTTAAGTTGGTCAAAGATATGTGAACGCATTGGTGCCATACCTGCACCACCACCTACAAACACCATTTCAGCGTCAGTTTCTTTAGCGAAGAACTCACCAAATGGACCTGAAATAGTAACTTTATCACCTTCTTTAAGTGACCAAATGTACGATGACATTTTACCACAAGGTAGGCTTAGGTTTCTTGGCGGCGGCGTAGCAATACGCACGTTAAGCATGATGATGCCTTCTTCTTCTGGGTAGTTAGCCATTGAGTAAGCACGAATTGTTTCTTCGTCTACTTTTGACTCCAGGTCAAAGAAACCAAAATGATTCCAGTCGCCACGATACTCTTCAGGAACATCGAAATCTGCGTATTTAACATGGTGAGCTGGTGCTTCTATTTGGATGTAACCACCCGCACGGAAAGGCACTGATTCGCCATCTGGAATTTGTAGCTTCAGTTCTTTAATGAACGTTGCTTTGTTATCGTTAGAGATAACTTCACAATCCCATTTTTTAACACCGAAAATTGACTCTTCAAGTTCAATTTCCATGTCATTTTTAACATTTACCTGACACGCTAAACGACAACCTTCGCGGGCTTCACCTTTAGAAATGTGATCAAGTTCAGTTGGTAGAATATCGCCGCCACCTTCTTTTATGTGAACACGACACTGGCCACAAGAGCCACCGCCACCACAAGCAGAAGATACGAAAATACCCGACTCAGATAGTGCACCTAATAGCTTACTACCTGCTGATGTTTTAATGGCTTTATCTGCATCGCCATTAATACCGATGATGATATCACCGCTTGCAACTAGTTTAGACTTAGCACCAATGATGATTAAAACTAGTATTACAACGATAGCGATAAAAACACCAACGCCTAAGAAAATATCCATGATTGACCTCGCTATTATTACAGTGAAATACCAGAGAATGACATAAAGCCAAGACCCATTAAGCCAACAGTGATAAAGGTAATACCTAAACCACGTAAACCATCTGGTACGTCTGAATACTTCATTTTCTCACGGATACCTGCAAGTAATGTAATTGCAAGCGCCCAGCCCACACCAGCGCCAATACCATATACAACAGACTCGCCGAAGTTATAGTTACGCTCAACCATGAAAGCTACCGCACCAAAGATTGCACAGTTAACTGTGATCAATGGTAAGAAAATACCTAATGCGTTGTATAGTGGCGGGAAGAACTTATCTAATGCCATTTCAAGAATTTGCACTAGTGCTGCAATAACACCAATGAAAGTTAAGAAACGTAAAAAGCTAAGATCTGCTTCTGGGTAACCAAGCCACTCAAGTGAACCTGGTGCTAATACCGCATGGTAAACCAAGTTGTTAACTGGTACAGAAATACCTAAAACAACAATAACCGCTACACCTAGGCCAATTGATGTAGTTACTTTTTTAGACACGGCTAAGAAAGTACACATACCTAGGAAGAACGCTAAAGCTAAGTTTTCAATAAAAACGGCTTTTACAAATAAACTAATATAATGTTCCACTTATCGCCCCTTACGCTTTAGCTTCTACTTGGTCTTTCTTATAAGTACGAAGTACCCAAATGAATAAACCAATGATGAAGAATGCACTCGGTGGTAAGATCAATAGACCCATAGGTTGGTACCAACCACCATTTTGTACTAATGGAATAATATCAACACCGAATAGTGAACCCTTACCAAATAGCTCACGAATGAAACCAACAGTAAGAAGTACTACAGAGTAACCTAATCCGTTACCAATACCATCAAGGAAAGACATTAATGGTGGCGACTTCATCGCATAAGCTTCAGCACGACCCATCACGATACAGTTAGTAATAATTAGACCAACAAATACAGACAGCTCTTTTGCCGTAGCGTAAGAGAAAGCCTGCAGTACTTGGTCAACTACGATTACTAATGACGCAATAATTGTCATTTGTACGATAATACGTACTGACGATGGGATGTGGTTACGAATAGTCGAGATAAAAAGGCTTGAAAACGCGGTTACCAATGTCAAAGCTATTGACATGATTAATGCATTTTTTAAACTAGACGTTACAGCCAGCGCAGAACAAATACCGAGTACTTGAAGTGCAATTGGGTTGTTAGCGAAAACTGGCCCAAACAGGACCGCCTTCATTTCTTTAGTATCAGCCATTATTTCAATGCTCCATTACGTACTTTAGCAAGGAAAGGGCCAAAGCCGTTTTCGCCGGTCCAAAAATCAACCGCGTGATCAACACCGTTAGATGTTAATGTAGCACCTGAAAGACCATCGATTTTATGCTCATCACCGCCCGCAGTTCCTTTAACGATCTGGATTGGTAACTCTTTACCTTCCCACGTTGCAGTCCACTGTGGGTTTTGAATTTCACCACCTAAACCAGGTGTTTCATTATGCTTGTAGAAGATGATGTCCTTAATTGTTTCGCCATCGCTTTCAAGCGAGATAAAACCGTACATCAAACCCCATAAACCATAACCCTGGATAGGAAGGATAATTGCATCAGTAGAGCCATCGTCTTTTTTAGAGATATAAACAGGCGCACGTTTGGTAATACGTTGAATACCAGCGATGTCCTTAATACCATTCTCTTTTAAAGATTTGCTTAGCTCTGCATCATATTTACTTTTTTCAAAGTCAAAGTCTTCTACAGGGTCTGCAAAATCACCGCTTTGCATATCTATAAAGCGTGTTTCGATTTTAGCTTCAAACGTTTCAGCAACGTTATCAACTTTGCTAATGCCTGCAGCAGCTAAAATATTGCTTTGAATATCTTTTGCCTTATTTGCTTTTTGCAAAGGACGAAGTTGTACAGATGTTAGCGATACAATGACTGCACACACCAAACATAATGAGACAACAACAGCTAGCGTTTTGCCAATTGATTCGTTATTACTAGACATTACGTGCCAACCTCCGCTTGATATTAGCTTGCACTACAAAGTGATCGAATAATGGTGCAAACAAGTTAGCAAACAAGATTGCCAGCATGATGCCTTCAGGGTATGCAGGGTTAACAACACGGATCATGATAACCATAAAGCCAATAAGCGCGCCGTATGCCAATTTACCTTTATCAGTAAATGCAGCAGATACAGGGTCTGTAGCCATAAAGAACATACCAAATGCAAAACCACCTAGCACCATGTGCCAGTACCAAGGCATAGCAAACATTGCGTTAGTTTCTGAGCCAATTGTATTTAGTATTGATGAAGTGATCACCATACCTAGGAATACACCTAGTACAATACGCCACGAAGCTATACGAACGTAGATTAAGAACAAACCACCAATAAGCACAGCAAGCGTTGACGTTTCACCCATAGAACCTTGGATAAAGCCGTAGAACGCATTCCACCACATTTGCATGTTAGCGTAACCTAAGTCACCACCTAACGTACCTGCAAATGCTTGACCTAGCATAGTTGCACCAGAGAATGAATCTACTGCTGTCCATACGGTGTCACCTGAAATTTGCGCTGGGTATGCGAAGAATAAAAACGCACGACCTGCAAGTGCAGGGTTTAAGAAGTTACGACCAGTACCACCAAATATTTCTTTTGCGATTACAACACCGAAAGTAATACCTAGTGCAACTTGCCATAAAGGAATTGTTGCAGGCAAAATTAGTGCAAATAGCACTGATGTTACGAAGAAACCTTCATTTACTTCATGCTTACGCACAGAAGCAAACAACACTTCCCAAAAACCACCAACAACAAACGTTGTTGCATAGATAGGTAGGAAGAAACAGGCTCCGTAGAACATTTTTGCGCCCCAACCGGCATCAGCAGTTAAATCACCGCCTAGTAGCTGGAATAAACCTACTTGCCAAATGTTAGCTAGTTCAAAGCCATTACCAAGTGCCATAGCCGCTTGATGACCAATATTGAACATACCAAAAAACATGGCAGGGAACGTCGCCATCCACACTAAAATCATCATACGTTTTAGGTCGATGTTATCGCGAACGTGAGTTGAGCCTTTATTTACATAACCCGGAGTGTAAAAAATAGTCGCTGCTGCTTCATACAGTGCGTACCATTTTTCGTGTTTTCCACCTGGTTCAAAATGCGGCTCGATATCTTCTAAGAAAGTTTTTAAACCCATTTTAGCCTTCCTTCTCGATCGTAGTTAAGCAATCGCGTAGGGCTGCGCCGTACTCGTATTTGCCAGGACAAACGAAGGTGCATAACGCTAAATCTTCTTCATCTAATTCAAGCGCACCTAATGAAATTGCACTGTCTAAATCACGAGACAGTAAGTCACGTAATAATAGTGTTGGCAAAATATCTAGTGGCATAACACGCTCATAACTTCCAAGTGGAACCATGGCACGTTTTGAACCACCCGTAGACGTTGTCATTTTAAATAAACGACTCGGTGTAAGGTGAGACAAGAATGTACGCGTTACAGAGAATTTATCACTACCTGGTGCAATCCAGCCAAACAATTCCTTTTCGCGACCTTCAAGTAAAACAGATACTTGAACATGGTAACGACCTAAGAATGCATGAACACCAGACGACGTAGCACCGGCAAGTACAGAACCAGAAATAACACGGTTATCACCGTCTTCTAATTCACCTGCCACTAAGTCATCTAATGAAGCACCTAATTGTGTTTTCACTAAACGTGGATTTTTAACGCGCGGACCTGCAAGAGAAACAACACGATCTGTGTAAATTTCACCAGTAAGGAAAAGGTGACCATACGCAATAACGTCTTGGTAACCGATATGCCAAACTTGCTTGCTAGCAGATACAGGGTCAAGGTTGTGAATATGAGTGCCTACAAGGCCAGCCGGATGCACACCACCAAACTCATGTACTTCTACTTGAGCAATAGATGAGCTAGGAATTTGGCTACCAGCTTGCTTACAAACAAATACTTTTCCGTCGGTCAAACGCGATACAACAGCTAAACCCGCTTCAAACGCTTGCGCATTTTCAGCAATAATCACTGCAGGATCTGCAGCAAGAGGGTTAGTGTCTATAGCGGTTACAAATATAGAGCTAGGATTTGAATCCACAGCCGCTACTTTGCTGAATGGGCGAGCACGTAGAGCTGTCCATTGACCTGACTGAATTAGTACTTCTTTGGCTTTTTCACGGTCTAAGCTTGTAAGCTCAGCCTCAGAGAAAGAGTCAAAGGTGATTTGCTCACTGCCGTTTACTTCAATAACAACAGATTGCAGCACACGTTTAGCACCACGATTTATTTCTTTTACAACACCAGAAGCTGGTGCGGTAAATAGGACGCCTGGGTTCTTTTTATCTTCAAAAAGTACCTGGCCTTTTTTAACTTGGTCATCCATACGAATATGCATGGTTGGACGCATACCTATAAACTCTTCACCTAGCACGGCTACTCTTTTGACGGGTGAACCGTCGTGAATAACTTGCTGAGGTGCGCCATCTAATGGTAAATCCAGACCTTTTTTTATGTTGATCATACGCACTTGCACTACATTAACGGAAAGAAACTGAAAAATCGTACCAACCACGTCGCCATTTAAGCTACCCCAAGTTATTTCAATGTATAAAAGAAAAACTCGCTTTGGTTATTAAACAGGCAACGCGGTAAAAACTCTTCACATATTGCCTTAATTTTAACACCATTGTGGGTGACTATGCGAGTGTATTTATGAAAATTATACGACTGAAACGCTTATTTGGTTTTGTTAGCTAGATTTAATAAAATTTAAGTTAGACCAAAGTGGTAGCTTAAGCAAAGAATGAGGTTTTTTAATTGAAAAAAGTCGCATGATGCGACTTTTAAATTAGGGTATGATGACTTTATAGGATTAAAGCTTGCTGAATCTTAAGGCGGTACCTGTTTAGCAATAATACTTATTTATGGGCAATTACCACAAAACATCTGCTCTGCATTACCGAAATGCCAAACTGGTTACTCAACATTTTACCAAGAAAGACAACAAGCCCTGACTATTCAATTAATTGACTAATCAATCAGATTTGCAATTGTTTGAACTGGCTCTACGTCTTGCTCGTAATCAACTGACTCAATGCCAAAACCAAATAAGCGTAAAAATTCATTATGGTAACCAGCGTAATCTGTCAGTTCATCAATCGTGATGGTATCTACTTTATCCCATACAGCTTGGATACGTGCTTGAACATCGTCTTCAAGTTCTTTGTAGTTTTGAAATAAGTGTCCGCCATCATCAAAACGCGGCGTTTCACCGTACAGGTTTTCGGTAAATAAGCCATGAATTTGCTCAATGGTGCCTTCGTATGTTCCGTCCGCTTTCATAACTTTAAATAAAGCAGAAATATACAATGGCATAATTGGTATAGCAGAACTTGCTTGTGTTACAACCGCATTAAGTGACGAAACATACGCTTGACCGTTTAACGCTTTAGTTGACTCTTTTATCGCAGCCGTTGCGCGGTCTAAGTCTTCTTTTGCTTTGCCAATAGTCGCGTGCCCGTAAATTGGCCACGTTAACTCTTTACCGATGTAAGTATAAGCAGTCGTTTTAAAGTTATCAGCAAGTACGTCGGCTTCTTTTAAAGCGTCAATCCACATTTCCCAATCTTCACCACCCATTACTTTAATCGTGTTATCTATATCGTCTTGTGTGGCAGCTTCTACAGTAATTTCGTCAATTTCACGCTTTGACGTATTTAGATTTTTTGTTGTAACTGCATTGCCAATTGGCTTTAACGTTGAAGAGTAAACTTCACCAGTATTTGGATCGGTACGACGAGGCGACGCTAAACTGTAAATAACCAGATCAACCTTGCCTAAATCTGCTTTAATCGTATCAATTGCTTTTTGTTTTATTTCGTTTGAAAAGGCATCACCGTTGATATTTTTAGACCACAAACCGGCTTCGTCTGCTGCATTTTGAAAAGCAGCTGTATTATACCAACCCGCCGATCCTGTTTTACGCTCGGTGCCTTCTTTTTCAAAGAAGATACCCAATGTTTTAGCACCGCCACCAAATGCTGCCGTAATACGCGATGCCAAGCCGTAGCCTGTAGATGCACCAATAACTAACACATTTTTTGGGGCATTTTTTAATGCGCCTTGTTGTTTTACATAGTTAATTTGCTCTTGCACATGTTCGCTACAACCTACTGGGTGAGCGTTTGTACAAATAAATCCACGAATTTTTGGCTTAATGACCATTGATGATCCTATATCTTTACTAAAAAATTAGCGCTAGTTTAAAGGCTAATACTTAAAACACTGATCTGATCAGTTAAATACCGGGGTAAATAGCTGTCAAACCTCAATTAATCAATCTAATTTAGACCCACCTAAACAGTTTGGCGACGCAGGTGCTTCACTATCATGCTCAGCGTATTCGTCCGGAGTGTAAGTATGAATAGCCAATGCATGTATGTCGTTTGCAAGCTCTTCTTTTAAAATTTCATTAATTTGACGATGACGTTGCAGAAGGCGTTTACCTAAAAACTCTTCGCTAACCACAATAACCTTAAAGTGCGAGTCAGTGCCTTTGCTGTGCATATGACTTTCGTTAATTACATTTAAATGCTTACACGCTATAGCATTGCTGATTTTTTCTTGGATTTGTTGCTGCATTGACATATCAAACCATTATTTATAGCTAATTTATGAACTTATCATAGCAAGCCGCCCTGCCCGTTGGCTAACTAAATTACGCAACTAACCTTGTTTTATATACCTAAAGGTTAAACTTATGCGTGGATGGGCTAAGGTTGTTTGCTTTAAAATAGCATGCTGAAAATCTCGCTGACTATTGCCGCTCATAACCAAACAACTACCACTGTGTAATTTTAGATCCGTTACTTTATTACTGGCCTTATCTTTAAGCTTTAATACTCGCTCTGCCCCAAGTGATATGCACACAATTGTGGGTTGCTGACCCAACTCTATCTCATCATCACTGTGCCACCCCATGGTGTCGTTGCCATCACGATAATAATTAACTAACAACGAATTAAACGGCTGGTTTAAATGTGCCTCTAATCGTTTTCGCATTGCCATTAATATACTTGGCCAAGGTTCAGTTATTAACTTACTATTTGAATAGCCGTATTCAATTTCATGGTCGCTAATAAAACATTGTAGTCGTGGGATAGGCCCTGTTTTAGAGTAAACAGTGACTTCTGGCTGCTGCCAGTTAAGGTTTTTTTGTAGATAGTAAAATAAATCGAGGCTTTTTTGCGCGCTAAGCGCCTTTGTTTGATAAGAAAAGCCATTTGGTAACTGTTGGGGGTTGGCGTTTTGCCGTTGCATGTTAGAATTTACCTACATTAGTTTACTGATACAAAACCACTATGACGACCCAAGCCCAGCTAGGCGATAAAACTTTTACTCTTGAACGCTTCCCTTTGGATCAAAAAAACCGCAGCTTACAAGCGTGGGATTCGGGCGATGAGTACCTTATCAATTATGTTAACGAACATCACCCTGATTGTCGCTCATTGCTTATTTTAAATGATAGCTTTGGTGCTCTTGCCTGTAGTTTTAGTCAGTTAACGGTTTGTTCAGTTAACGACTCTTATATTAGCCATCAAGCTGCGGCGTATAACCTACAAGAAAACAAGCTATCTACAACTCAATTTACGCAATTGGATAGCTTATCAGCGTTACCGGAGGGTATTGATTTAGTATTAATAAAAATACCTCGTAATGTTGGCTTTTTACAGTTTCAACTAAGTGAGTTAAGCGAAGTTCTTGCACCAGGCACACCCGTTATTGCTGCAGGTAAAACTAAAGATATTCATAACTCGACAATTAAGGCTTTTGAACAGTTTATTGGTGAAACTAAAACAAGCTTAGCTGTGAAAAAGTCACGTCTCATATTGAGCAGTGCAAAAGGCGGTTATAAAGCCGCTGATTATCCTGTTTCGTGGCAGCTTGAAGGCACCGAGTTTACTATTACAAACCATGCAAATGTGTTTTCACGTGATTCATTAGATATTGGTGCTCGCTTCTTTTTTAACTACTTGCCGCAAACACCAAAAGCTAAACACATTGTTGATTTGGGTTGTGGTAATGGCGTGGTAGGTGTTATGACCTTGGCGCGCTGCCCTAAAGCCTCAGTAACGTTTGTTGATGAGTCATACATGGCGGTTGAATCTGCACGACTTAACGTAGAGCAAAACATGGCAGAACGATTTGATGATTGCGAATTTATCGAAAATGATTGCCTAACCGGCTTTGAAAAAAACAGTGTAGATATGGTGCTATGTAATCCCCCTTTTCACCAAGCACAAGCGGTTACCGATCACATTGCTTGGCAAATGTTTAAACAAGCAAAAGATACATTAAAAGAAGGTGGCGAGCTGCGTATTATTGGTAATCGCCATCTTGACTATCATGACAAGTTAAACCGTATGTTTGGTAACTGTAAGCTATTAGGTTCAAACAAAAAGTTTGTGGTTTTAAGTTCAACTAAAAATAGTGGGGTGTTATAACAATGACAGTAATAAACCGTATATTTGGCTGTGCTGCATTTTTTATTTTAGCAGGCTGTGCAAACCAACCTAGCCAAGTAATACTTAACCCAGTTTACCAAAATGGCCAAGTGAGCACTATAAATAGCAGCCTGAGCACGAGTGTTATTGATGTACGTGGCGATACATCGACCCTCACTCTAGTTGAATCAGACAAAACAAAAACATTTGCCAGCCAAGGTATTACTGAGTCAATTAAAAGTGCTCTAGACAGTGCTCTTAGCCGCAATGGTGCAAGTATTTCAAATTTAGCAACTACTCGATTTGAGCTAGATATAAATGCCTTACAAGCAATGGTTACTGAAACCTTAGTGAGCCATAAAAGTGAAGCTAAAATTGAACTGAGTGTTCGTGTAGTTCGTGCTACAAGTAATTTTACTAAACAGTATAGCGGTAATGCAGCGCTAGAAGGCCCGCTTGGACATGACAGAGCAAAAATAGAAGGTCAACTCAATAAGTTGACTGAACAAATGATAACCCGCATTGTGTCTGACCCTGAATTAATACAGTTTTTAGAAGGTTAACCATGAAACGATTTTTTATACTTTGTTTAGCCCTGTGTTTGAGCGCCGCAAGCCTAGCAGCTCAAGAGGGCAGATTTGTACAAAAAGACAATATGTTTCCACGTGTTGAAATAGTAACGTCACTAGGCAGTATCATTGTTGAGCTAGACCGTTCTCGGGCCCCTATTACAGTCAATAACTTTTTAACTTATGTTTCAGATAAAAGTTATCAGGGTAGTATTTTTCATCGCGTGGAACGCGACGAAGAAAACGAACGCGACTTTGTTATTCAAGGTGGTGGATATGACAAAGACATGGAAGGTTTACATCAAAACGACCCTATTTTTAATGAAAGCGGGAACGGCCTGAAGAATGATATGTACAGCATTGCCATGGCATACCAAGACAGACAACCGCATTCAGGTACTCGCCAGTTTTTCTTTAACATGGATAACAATGACCATTTAA
The DNA here is from genome assembly GCF_005886645.1 of Pseudoalteromonas sp. S408. Classification (NCBI taxonomy): domain Bacteria; kingdom Pseudomonadati; phylum Pseudomonadota; class Gammaproteobacteria; order Alteromonadales; family Pseudoalteromonadaceae; genus Pseudoalteromonas; species Pseudoalteromonas sp. S408. The sequence goes on from NZ_PNDY01000013.1 coordinate 192,953, forward strand.
ACCCAGGAAGAGACTGGGGATTTGCGGTATTTGGAACTGTAATGGAAGGATACGAAACCCTAGATAAAATTATGACTGTTAAAACAGTTTATAATGAAAAAATTGGTTATGACTTTGTGCCAGAAACACCGGTGGTTATTTTAAATATTAAAATGATTGAACCAACACCATTATAATTAATGAGGTGCAGTAAAGCTGCGCCCACTCGCCAATGAAGGCCCTATGAGCAATACTCTCTCTTTCAGCGAATACTTTTCGTATTTTAAAGATAAACGTTTAATTAATGTGTTTATTTTCGGTATTAGCAGTGGTTTTCCGTGGGTATTGATTGGCTCTGTAATGTCGGCATGGCTAAAAGATGAAGGCCTGAGCCGAAGCATGATTGGCTTATTTGGTATTGTTTTTGGCGCTTACAGCATCAACTTTTTGTGGTCGCCCTTAATCGACCGTACAAAACTGCCTATTTTATATAAGTGGCTTGGCCAACGCCGTAGCTGGATTCTTTTTTGCCAAAGCTTTATATTTATTGGTGTATTATTACTTGCAGGGCTTGATTTAAAAGAAAATTTAGCATTAGTAGCTGCAATTTGCTTACTAATAGCGGTAGCCTCTGCAACACAAGACATTGCAATAGACGCCTTTAGAATAGACACACTAAGTGAGAATGAATCTCACAAAGCCACAGCAGCAGCGGCAATGGCTACTTCCGGGTGGTGGACTGGATACGCGTTACTAGGCGCAATTCCATTTTATATGGCGGATATTCCCTCGCTCGATTGGCCGCAAATTTATTACTTTTTAGCCGCAGTAATGTTGCTACTCATGAGTGGAGCTCTATTTGCCAAAGAGCCGGCCTCTAACCGAGAAGCCGTTCACGAAGAACTAGAACATATATATATCGCAAAACTTGCCACTATTAATAAAACCCCAATTAATAAAGTAGTTGCCTGGTTGGTTGTCACTATTATTGATCCTTTTAGAACTTTTTTTGCAAAAAACGGCGTTAAAACAGCGCTCGCGTTACTTGCTTTTATATTTTTATTTAAAATTGGTGAGGCATTTTTAGGCCGAATGTCGATTGTCTTTTATAAAGAAATTGGCTTCAGTAACAGTGATATTGCAACCTTTTCAAAAGTAGGCACCGCAGTACTTACCATTGCCTTTACCTTTGTAGGCAGCTTGTTTAACCAAAAGTATGGCATTGTAAAAGGGTTGTTTGTTAGTGGTGTAGCCATGGCAGCTTCTAATTTAGCATTCTCTGCTATTGCATTAGTAGGTCCTAACTTAGGTTTATATGCGTTTGCTATCGTAATTGATGGCTTTACTCAGGCGTGGTCTTTAGTTGCTATGGTGGCATTTATATCTATGCTATGTGACAGAGCGTTTAGCGCAACACATTATGCGTTATTGGCATCGCTGGGGAACTTGGGTAGAACATTGCTTTCGAGCTACAGCGGTGTAGTGATTGATGATTGGCTGATGGGAAATTGGTCGTTATTTTTTGTTTTAACCGCTTTAATGGTGATCCCTTCTTTACTGTTTTTGTATGCGATAAGACATAAACTGTATGAGCTTGAGAAAAACTACCATAGTAATTATCAGGCTTAATGCATCCATGCATTAATATTTTGCTTAGCACATTTAATATGCCCCTAAATGAACTAAGCAATACACTATTAATCTACTTTAAGCAGGCTTAGTGCTTCATGTGGGTCAACTTCAAGCGCAGTACAATAACGAACAAACTCAACCACATCTAAACGGCGTTCTTGATTTTCAATTTTGCCGATAAATGAGTGAGGTGTTCCAAGCACTTGTGCAAGGCTTCTCATTGTGTGGCCTTTTTCATGGCGTTTACTTTTAAGCCATGTTGTTAACTTAGCGTTCTCTTCTGAAGAAACAGTTTTCCCCATCATTTTACATCTCCTACTAGACGATTAGACAACCCCACAAAAGCAGCAGTCGTTATCATAGCTGTAGGCAAGTAAGCAGTAACTTATGTTTTAAATAGCAATCTATCGCTTCTTAAAGCACTTGTTGCTACTCACTCCCACCCACATAGCTAAAAAATGACGCTTAAAATGTGGTAAAAGATTTTTGTTATTAGAATGAAATTTTGCCCGTCTCATTCTTGGATACATTATATACTATTAACACTTTGGTTAAATAGTTAATTGTCTTTTCAACTCAAAATCAACCTAGGCAAACATTTACAAACACTGAATATTTCAGCTAAGTTATCAAAATCATTAAAAATAAATTTAATATTCTTAAAATATTAGCACACAATTTTTATAACAAATTTATTTCATATTAACGTTTTATGTTTAATATTAGACAATAATCAACGCAGAAAAGGTTACATAATGTTCAGGCTTCTTTTTTTATTACCTATTATTTTATGCGCAGGGTGGTACTTTTTCTTGCGTCACAATGGGGTTCCTATTAAGCAAGGTAAGAAAGGCTTTCTATATATTTTAGCGCTGTCGGCATTTGTATTAGGTTTTTTTGTATTAATAATGCAAATAACAGAGTACGCTCCCACTAATTTATAGGCATTAAAAAAGCCGCTAATGCGGCTTTTTATATATTGTTCTGTATTTATACACTGAAGCTTGCGCCACACCCACACGTCGTGGTTGCGTTCGGGTTAGATACAAAAAAGCGCGCGCCTTCTAAGCCCTCAGTATAGTCAACCACACCATCAACTAAATATTGAATGCTCATGGGATCAACCACTAAAGTTACGCCATTTTTAACAATTTCTAAATCGCCTGGGTTTGCTTTTTCATCAAAAGTAAAACCGTACTGAAAGCCAGAACACCCACCACCTGTTACGTAAACACGCAGTTTCAGTTCCGGGTTTTCTTCTTCGTCAATTAATTGTTTAACACGAACAGCTGCGGCATCGCTAAACTGAATTGGTAATTCTTCTGACATTTTAAAACCCTCAATATCGTAATGGTGTGATTATCCAATACCCGAGTATTTTAATCAAGTATAGTCAATTAACGCTTTGCTCTAAGTTATACCCATAAATACATTAAAAAATGGCTAAATATCAGTTGTGTGTATTAAAAAATACAGTACTTTAATATGCAACGAGTGGCATATTAAATGAGTAATTATTTTAACTAAAAAGCCTTAGTTTTACTATTTGCCCTAAATAGTTAATTTAAGCTAATAATTTTATAAAATCACAAGGACTTAGTGGTTGGCTTTTGCTAAAATACAGCTGAAAAATGCACTGAGGAAATAATGCATGTGGCTGGAGCAGCTCAGGCGTCGACTCGCACAACCTAAAACATCTGTACAATTATGCCTATTAGGCGTAGTTGCTGGGTTAATTGCTGCATTTTTTATTATTTTATTCCGCCTAACAATTCTTTTTTTTCAAAGCTTATTTTTAGAAACGCCAGACGACTTTACAACCTTACCTACACTTGAACGCGTTTTAATGCCTTTAATTGCCGCATTTTTAATTGCTTCATTTGCAGCTTTTACTGGTTTCAAACATTACCGGTTAGGTATCCCATTCGTAATTCATCGCATTAAACGTCACTACGGGCAAATGCCTTTATACAATACGCTCAACCAATTTGTTGGGGGGGCTCTGGCATTAATCAGTGGCTTTTCGGTTGGACGTGAAGGTCCATCTGTTCATATGGGAGCGACTGGAGCCAGTATTTTAGCCGATAAACTCCACCTGCCTCACAATGCCATGCGTACATTAAGCGGCTGTGGTGTTGCTGCGGGTATTGCAGCATCCTTTAATACACCTCTTGCCGCCGTTATTTTTGTTATGGAAGTGGTGTTAAGAGAATATAAAGTTCATATTTTTGTGCCTATTATGCTTGCAGCAGTAACAGGCGCGCTTGCTACTCAGTTCGTCTTTGGCGAAGGGTCAGAGCTTGCACTCATAACAATTGCTCCTTTAAGTGGCTGGCACTATCCATATTTAATTTTATGCGGCATGGCACTGGGTGCAATAGCATACAGTTTTAATCAAAACTTAATGTTAATTATTAAAACCTTTAAACCTTTAAGCATGTTCCCTCGTTTACTCATTGCAGGTTGTATTGCAAGTTTGATTGCTTATGCCGTACCTCAAGCTATGGGCTCAGGTATGAGTGCAATCGCTATAGCGGTAGAGTCTCCTGATAACGTTCAGCTACTTACCACTATCTTGATTGCAAAATTACTTGCCACGCTATTTGCGATAGGTTTAGGTATTCCGGGTGGTTTAATTGGTCCCGTTATTGGTCTAGGCGTTTTAGTAGGAACGATGATGGCATTTTTTGCCCAGTTTATTAGCCCAGGTACTGATATCGCTGGTACCTACGGTGTATTGGGCATGGCAGGATTAATGGCCGCGACATTACATGCTCCACTTGCCGCGTTAACAACAGTGATGGAGCTTACATCGTCGCCTGAAATAATAGTACCGGCTATGCTTGTTATAACAACGGCGTATGTAACCGCATTACAAGTATTTGGTAATCGCTCTATATTTTTGCAGCAACTAGATTTTCAGGGCCTTCCCTATCATGTTTCGCCCGCCACTGAGGCACTACAAAAGGTGGGGATAATGGATGATATGGATGAAAACTTTAAATTGCTTTTTTCAAACGACAAAGAGCAAATCAAAAATACGCTCGACGCTATGGATAGCCAAACACCGCTCATTGTGTTTGACGAAGAAAACGGTTATCGCCTCGCGGAATACGATTTAAGCTTAATGTCTGACCAAGCAATAAATCTTAACTATGTAAATTTACAAGGTATAAGCAGTCAAGCAACGTTAGCTGATGCCTTTGATATGCTAAAAGACAAGCGAAGTGGCGCTTTGTACGTGCATAATCTACTAGATAATCAACAAATAATGGGCTTATTACGTTGGGATCAAATTCATCATATTTTGACCATTCGTAACAGCTTACTATAAATAATAAGGGTTACTATGAGCGCATTACTGATTTATAAAACGCTGCATATATTTTTTATGATTGCATGGTTTGCAGGCATTTTTTACTTACCACGATTATTTGTTTACCACGCAATGAGCCAAGAGCGTGCATGTAACTCTATGCTAAAAGTAATGGAACGCAGGCTCCTTTATTTTGTAACGCCATTTGCTATTTTAACGGCCCTTTTTGGTGTACTGACAATTGTTGAATATGGTCGTGAATGGTTTAAATACAGCATGTGGCTGCACTACAAGCTTGTACTGGTCATTATTTTATATTTGTATCATGCGTACTGTTTTAAATTATTAGCCGACTTTAAACACGACAGAAATACTAAAACAGATCGTTTTTACCGAATTTTTAATGAATTACCTGTTATCGCGCTGCTTATTATAGTTGCACTGGCAGTAATTAAACCGAGCCTTTAAGCGCTTTGGTACAACCAAATACCATATTAATTACATACTATTTAAAATCTAATATGCGCGATTGCGTGCCCCATTTTATGGATTATCGCGCCCTTTTGAAAAACTAGGAATAACCCCATGTTAAGTTTCCAAGGTGAACATATTCTGTCTGTTAATCAGTTAGACAGAGACTGCATTGAACGTATTTTTGCAGTAGCAAAAAAGATGGAGCCTTACGCTAAAAAGCAAAAGCAAACAACGGTACTTGAAGGCGCTATTTTAGCTAATTTGTTTTTTGAACCTAGCACACGTACACGTGTTAGCTTTGGTACTGCGTTTAACCTGCTTGGTGGAGGCGTGCGTGAAACAACCGGCATGCAAAGTTCAGCCCTTGCTAAAGGTGAGTCTTTGTACGATACAGCGCGTGTTATATCAGCTTATGCAGATGCAGTGGCAATGCGCCATCCAGACGCAGGTTCGGTTAGTGAATTTGCCGAAGGCTGTACCGTCCCTGTTATCAATGGCGGTGACGGCCCAAATGAACACCCTACTCAAGCACTGCTCGATCTACTAACGATTGAACGTGAGTTGCATCGCTTTGATCAAAACATTGATGGCATGCACATCGCTTTGGTTGGCGATTTGAAATATGGCCGTACTGTTCATTCGTTATCAAAACTATTGTGTCATTACAAAAACGTTAAATTTTCAATGGTGGCACCCGATGGCTTGCAAATGCCAACCAGTATTTTAGATGCAGTAGAAAACGCTGGCCATAAAATTGAACTAGTTAACAAAATGGAAGGGAACTTAGCGGCCGATATTGTGTATCAAACACGTATTCAAGAAGAACGCTTTCCATCTCAAGAAGAAGCAAACAAATACCGTGGCGGATTTAGAATTAGCCAGTCAATTTATAACGCACACTGTAAGCCTAATTCGGTGCTAATGCATCCGCTTCCTCGTGATAGTCGTACTGAAGCTAACGAGCTTGATAACGACTTAAACAGCAACGACAATTTAGCTATATTTCGCCAAGTACAAAACGGCGTATTAATTCGTATGGCATTGTTTGCTTTAACGCTCGGCGTAGAAAATAAAGTTGAGCAATATGAAGTAGACGTGCCTTGGTTTAGCCGCAAACGCGACAGCTAACCTTTTTTTAAGTGACAATTTATAGGATTTTTCATGACAATTAGCCAAGACTTATTTGAACGCGCTCAAACCTCTATTCCTGGTGGCGTAAACTCACCAGTGCGCGCTTTTAATGGCGTAGGTGGCACACCACTATTTATTACAAAAGCAGAAGGTGCATTCACGTTTGATGCCGATGGTAATCGTTATATTGATTACGTAGGTTCGTGGGGGCCTATGATCATGGGGCACAATCACCCTGCTATAAAACAAGCGGTTCATGAAGCAGTTGAAAACGGCCTTAGCTATGGCGCGCCAACTGAAGCTGAAATTTTGATGGCTGAGAAAGTAAAAGCACTTGTACCGTCAATTGAAAAAGTACGCATGGTTAGCTCTGGTACCGAAGCAACAATGAGCGCAATTCGCTTAGCACGTGGATTTACAAACCGCGATAAAATCCTAAAATTTGAAGGCTGTTACCACGGCCATGCCGATTCGCTTTTGGTTAAAGCGGGCTCGGGTGCTCTAACTATGGGCGTGCCTAATTCACCAGGTATTCCTGAAGATTTTGCTAAACATACATTAACGGTATCGTTTAATAATATTGAAGAAGTAAAAGCAATTTTTGAAAAATACGCAGACGAAATTGCCTGTATTATTGTTGAACCTGTAGCGGGTAACATGAACTGCATTCCACCTGTTGAAGGCTTTTTAGAAGGCCTACGTGCAGTATGTGATGAATACAAGTCGGTACTTATTTTTGATGAAGTAATGACAGGTTTTCGCGTAGCATTAGGTGGCGCGCAAGCATATTACAACATAAAGCCAGACTTAACCTGTTTAGGTAAAGTAATTGGCGGCGGCATGCCGGTCGGCGCATTTGGCGGTAAAACCGAGATTATGGATTACATTGCGCCTGTTGGCCCAGTATATCAAGCAGGCACATTGTCGGGTAATCCAATTGCCATGGCTGCAGGTTTAAAATCATTAGAGCTATTAAGTGAACCGGGTTTACACGATAAGCTGGAAGCGATTTCAAAAGCCATATGCGAAGGCTTTGAAGCAGGCGCTAAAAAAGCGGGTATCGCTCTTACAACAAACTACGCGGGCGGCATGTATGGATTTTTCTTTACTGACGCAGAAAAAGTAACCACTTACAAACAAGCGACTGAGTGTGACCTAGAGCGTTTTAAACGCTTTTTCCATCTTATGCTTGAAGAAGGTGTATACCTTGCACCGTCAGCATTTGAGGCTGGATTTGTATGTGCTGCACACACAGAGCAGGAAGTACAAAATACTATTGCCGCAGCTGAGCGTTGTTTTGCTAAACTTTAATCGTTAACGCTGCCAAAAATATTTTATTTATTCATATTTAAAATTGGTTGTTCAAGCTAAAGATTTAAAAAAGCCCACTAAGGGCTTTTTTTATTTGTAAAGTAACATAATTGAATGATAATTAAGCGTAACAAGGTCTAGTTGTCTTCACCCTACTTTATTAATTACAAGAGAATCTTATGTCTGGATTACGGCAGTTTGCTGCGCCTGCAACGCGATTAATGGCGAACCTAAAATACAAATCAAAAATAAGTATTACATTTGGTATTCTCTTGATCCCACTTGCACTGAGCATGTTTTTTCTAGTGTCTTTGTTGAGCAAAAGTATTCATGTATCAAAAATGGAACAACAAGGCTTAAAAGGCTATCAGGCAATACTCACTAACCAAATAAAGGGTGAAACGGACAAAAACATCAATATAGCAAGAGCACTAGGCTTCAAAATAAATGACAATGAAGCCGAAGATGTTCTTGAGCTTGTGTCAATTCAATCTAATTTAGCGCTTGATAGTGAACTGGCCAGTGCCTATTTAAATCGCGCGTTGGTAACCCGTGTCCCTGCTTTTATCACTCAAATAAACCTAACCGCCGCGAGCGCAAATACAGTACTGAACAATAACCAATTTACCCCAGATACCTTTATTGCACTTTCAAACCTAAGTAAATCGTTACCCCAATTTGAGCAGCAACTTTTGAAAACACTCGCTATTGCAACGTCAGCGGATAAATCGGTAAATAAAGTGCTTTCTCCCACTTTGAATGAACTACAAAAATCAGTCTCAGCATTTAAGAACGCGATAGATAAAAAACTACTTGAACCCGACGACATAGAGTTAACTCAGCGTGAATTTTCAGCACTCACTGACAATGTTCAAAAAAATATTAGCGCTTTAATCAACACAAGTATCCCAACTTTAGAGTCGTTAATTAGCAATAAAATAAAAGGTCAGCAGTGGACCCGAAACACCGTATTAGTTGCCTCAATAATGAGTTTATTATTTGCACTTTATTTAATGGTTGGATTTTATTTTGCAGTCGTTGATACCATCAGTCGATTCTCTAAAGCAGCCACTAAGGCCGCTAACGGTGATCTAAATGCAACTCTTAACTTACATGGTAATGACGAAATGAGTGTTATTGCTGAGCAGTACAACGCCCTACTTAGTGCCTTTTCACATTTACTTTCAGATGTTAAAACCAGCACAAAAGCACTCTGCGATGCCACTAAGTCTCTTTCGCATGCCAGTAGCCAAACCAGCGACGACGTAATAAAACAGCAAACGCGGGTAAATGCAATTAGCCATGCATTAAGCGATATGGCGCAAACTGCACATACAATTGAAGAATCGGCTCATCAAGCAACCCTCACCGCTCAAAATGCCGCAGAGCATGTAAAACAAGGATCGAGTAATACTATGGAGCTTGCTCAATATATGCAAGATTTAAAAATGGAGTTTACCGAAAGCCAACAAGCACTCGACCGACTAGCCCAAGATAGCCAAGAAATAAGCAAAGTCAGTAAAGGGATCAGTGAAATTGCCGACCAAACAAACTTATTAGCGCTAAATGCAGCAATTGAAGCGGCCAGAGCCGGTGAACACGGACGTGGTTTTGCGGTAGTCGCAGATGAGGTAAGAACACTTGCGTTACGTACTCAAACACAAACACAAGAAATTCACCAAATTATTAGCTCACTGCAAAAAGCATCTGACGATACACAAGTGAAAATGCGTTCAAGCGTTGAAAAAATGGAGTTATCTGTTGAAGCCGCAAACCAAACAAATACGGTACTGCAAAGTGCGGAAAGTAGTATGGGTGATATAAAGCATCAAGGCGAGGTAATCGCTGAACGAGTTAAACAACAAGCCAATGCGACAACTCAGGCTCTAAATGACTCGCAAGAAGTAAATAATTTGGCTGACCATACACTCGTCTCAGCACAATCAACGCTGCAAGACGCGGAGCAGCTCTCACGCTTATCGAACGACTTAACAACGTCAATGCGCTTTTTTAAATCTTAGTTATTAATATCTATAAACAACACAGCCGCTAAATAGCGGCTGTGTTGTTTAGGTTATCATTTTATACAGCGCGGCCTTGGCTCAAATTCACTCACTCTTAATGGAAGTTGGATCACTTTGCCACATCCTGGCGGAGCTTGTTTACCTGTGTGCTCGTTTACAAAAGCCCAACGAATTGAAGGTGGGCGAGTATCAGCAATAGCTTGTGGGTTAAGTGGTTTTAAATAACGAATATAAGCCTCAAGCGCCCCTACGCTGCCAGTTAAACCTGTGCTTTTATTATCATCGCGGCCAAGCCATGCAACAGTTACCGTATTTTGATCAAATCCAGCAAACCAGCTGTCGCGCAAATCGTTGCTGGTGCCTGTTTTGCCAGCTAATTGAATAGACGGAAAGTGTAAATTTAAACGCTTGGCTGTGCCGTCTTTTGTTACGCGTTTCATTGCATACTTAGTCATATATACAGACGCTTTATCAACGCGAGGCTCTGCACTCACTTGATGTTTATATAGCACGTTACCTACAGAGTCGGTTAGTGCTGAAATAGACGTCAACTTCTTATACTCACCGTCATTTGCGATAGTGGTGTAAAGCTGAGCTACATCAAAACTTGATAACTCTAAAGCTCCTAAGAGTAAAGATGGGTATTCATCTATTTGATCATCCACTCCGAGTAATTTAAGTGTATTTGCAACTTTATCCACCCCTATATCTAAGCCTAAATTAACTGCAGGTATATTAATACTATTACTAAATGCTTGATAAAGCGGTATTGCACCACGGTATTGACGATCAAAATTTTCAGGCTGCCATACATTACCTTCTTCATTGGTTACCTGTAACGGCGAATCATCAAGTAATGTGGCCAAATTATAATTTGGTGATTGCAGCGCTGTTAAATAAACGGCGGGCTTAACTAAAGATCCTATATTCCTCTTTGTATCAAGCACTCTATTAAAGCCTGAGTATCGAATGTCGCGCCCTGCTACAAGGGCCGATACACCACCCTTATCTGAATTTACAGATATCATAGCCACTTCAAGTTTATCTGTTTTAGGGCGTCTCTCTAAATACGGTAAGCTTTTCTCAACCGAATTTTCCATTGCTGTTTGTTTTTGTAAATCAAAGTAAGTAAAAACCCTAACACCAGCATCTAACGTTTGCTGATCGGGTAGTAATTTATTTAATTCACGGTTCACCAATTCTAAATACCCAGGGTATGATTTTTGTAAACTTTCTTTCATTGGCGCAATGTCTATTGAGCGCTTAAGCGATGCTCGGTATTCTTTTGTACTTATTAATTTGTTTTCTACCATAAGGCGAAGCACTAAATCGCGACGCTCCATAGTGCGCTCTTTATAGCGGCGAGGATTGTAATAAGACGGGCCCTTTACCATCGCCACTAGCAGCGCTATTTGGTCGTATTCAAGCTCATCAACGGGTTTTGAAAAATAAAACTCAGACGCCAAGCCCATGCCATGCACGCCTTGGTTATAAGATTGTCCTAAATAAACCTCGTTTAAGTAGGCCTCTAATATTTGGTCTTTTGAGTAACGATAATCCAGAATAAGCGCTATAAACGCCTCATTTATTTTTCGCAATAGCGAACGTTCACGGGTTAAATATATATTTTTAGCGAGTTGCTGCGTTAATGTACTACCGCCTTGTACTGTTCGCCCTGCTCTAATATTGGTATACAAAGCGCGTAAAATAGAAAAAACAGATACACCGTGGTGCTCATAAAAATTACGGTCTTCCACCACTAGCAAAGTGTCTTTTAACATAGCAGGAAACTTATCAAGGGGCACAAATTCCCTATCTTGCTTAGAATCGTTACCAATGCGGGCTATTTGAACAGGCTCTAAGCGAGCATTATTCAAGCGCCTACCAAATTTATCTTTTACAGAGGCTACCTTTTGTCCTGCAAAACGCAGCTCAACAATCCTAGACTCCTCCAGCCCATCATAAAACTCAAACTCACGTCGATAAATTTTAATGCTATCGGCCGTTTTAACGTATTGGCCGGTGCGGCTAAGTCGATTAACCGACGAGTAATTTAGACGTTCAAGTTCAAATTCCACCTCTTGACTTGATAAAAATTGCCCTGGGTAAAACTGCATTGCACGCGCATACACTTGTGCTGGTAGTTGCCATTTATTGCCCTCAAATACACGTGTTGTTTTTGAGTCTAAATAAATAAGGTACATGGCCATAGCAATAAAAACCGCCAAGCTTAGCTTCCAAAAAACTGACCATGTTTTTCTCATAAATGAGCGTTTAACCACAGTTTTTGCCGCTTTTTTTGTTGATTTGGGTTTAGTTTTACGTGGCGAACTGCTTGCTTTCGATGCACGCTTAGAAGGGGGTTTACTACTGGGTGTTTTTTTATTATCAGCCATGTAAGTGTAATGTGTTCCAACGGTTTATTTACAAAGGAGAGCTTAGCATATTGGTCATAACCCTAACACCTGAAAAATTAACCTTCCCTGAAACGAAAAAAGCTCTACCTAAAGTAGAGCTTTGATGAACACACTATATAAATTTAGTTATTACGAACAGATACAAACTCAGGGTAAGCTTCTACACCACAGTCGTGTTGATCCATACCGTTTAGCTCTTCTTCTTCTGTAACACGTATACCCATTGTGTATTTTAATATAGCCCACACAATGAACGATGCTACAAAAACAAATGCCAAGATAGTTACTAAACCGATTAACTGGTTAACAATGCTCGCATCACCGTTTGAAAGCGGAACTAGCATTATACCTAATGCACCACACACACCGTGTACAGAAATAGCACCTACTGGATCATCAATCTTAATCTTGTCTAAAGCTATAATGCTAAATACAACTAATGAACCGCCTAATAAACCAAGTAAACAAGCCATTAATGGAGAAGGTGAAAGAGGGTCTGCAGTAATAACAACCAAGCCCGCTAACGCACCGTTAAGTACCATTGTTAAATCTGCTTTGCCCCATAATACTTTACATACAAATAGTGCTGCAATTGCACCCATTGCCGCAGCCGCGTTAGTGTTAAGTAAGATTTGACCTACAGCCGTTGCGTTTTCTTTATCTGATAGTAATAACTGCGAACCACCGTTAAAACCAAACCAGCCCATCCACAAAATAAATGTGCCTAAAGTTGCAAGTGGCAAGTTAGAACCTGGAATTGGGTAAACTTCACCGTTTTTACCGTATTTACCTTTACGAGCGCCTAACAAAATAACACCTGCTAGTGCTGCTGCTGCACCTGCACCATGAACAATGGCAGAACCTGCAAAATCAACAAATCCCATTTCAGACAAGAAACCACCGCCCCATGTCCAGTAACCTTCCATTGGGTAGATAAAGCCAGTTAAAACAACAGTAAATGCTAAGAAAGCCCATAGCTTCATTCGCTCAGCAACCGCACCCGATACAATTGACATAGCTGTTGCAACGAAAACCACTTGGAAGAAAAAGTCAGACTCTAAAGAGTGATCGGCATCAGCAGCTTGCGTACCAATTAACGCACCCAGTGATGGCATGATTCCGCCCTCAGCGTTGTCTACATACATGATGTTGTAGCCAACTAACAAAAACATGGTACATGCGATTGAATAAAGCGCGATGTTTTTAGTTAAAATTTCAGTGGTGTTTTTAGAGCGAACTAAGCCTGCTTCTAACATGGCAAAACCTGCTGCCATCCACATTACCAATATACCCGATATCAAAAAGTAAAATGTATCGAGTGAAAATTTAAGTTCTACAATTGTATTTTCCATAAGCCCCTCTTAAATTGCTTCTTCGTCAAGTTCGCCAGTACGGATACGAACAATTTGATCTAAGTCGTACACAAAAATTTTGCCGTCACCAATTTTGCCTGTTGATGCAATTTTAGTGATAGCTTCAACTACGCGTTGGCAATTTTCTGTACGAGTTGCAATTTCAAGTTTGATCTTTGGAATAAAATCGACTTGGTACTCTGCACCACGGTATAACTCTGTATGACCTCGTTGACGTCCAAAACCTTTAACGTCAACTACAGTCATCCCCTCAATTCCTAAATCAGCGAGCGCTTCACGCACATCGTCTAATTTAAATGGTTTTATGATTGCACTAATCATTTTCATAGTGGCCCCCTCGGACTCTTTATTGTTATCCTGTTGAGTTACATAATCCAACCTTTGTGCCACTATTTAATCTAATTTAAAAACAATAACTTAATTAAAATACTTTGCTTTACCACAAAAAAAACGCACCATTTAGGTGCGCTTTTTTAACAACTTAGCTACATTGGTGCACATGTAACACTGCACCAAAACTTAACACGTTTTTATCCTATGCAATTTCTACCTTTACTTTTTGCTTCATACAACGCTTTATCGGCAACGCGCATCGCATCTTTTAAATTCGTATTTTGAAACTCTGCAAGCCCAATGCTCGCCGTTATCGTGCATGGCTTGTCACTAATAGAAAAATCGTAACTAGCCATTTTTTTTCTAAATGCTTCAAGGTACTCGCGAGCTCTCGCTAAATCTATGTCTGGTAACACAATGGCAAACTCCTCTCCACCGACTCTTGCTACCGTAAATTTTGCAAAGGTTGAGCGAATAAGTGAGCCAACCTGTTTAAGCGCCTGATCGCCGCCTTCGTGACCAAATGTATCGTTTATATTTTTGAAAAAATCCACATCAAGTAACGCAAGCGTATTGTTTTGATCTTTGTTTTTTAATAGCTTTTCAGCATATTGATAAAAGTAACGTCGATTATATAAACCCGTTAAATGATCTCTAAATGCACTTTCTTTTATATCTGCAATCAGTGATAGCTGTTCCATTGTTTGCAGTACACGACAGTGAAACTCCTCATTCATAAACGGTTTGGTTAAAAAATCGTTTGCACCATATTTTATAAAGCGTGCTGATAAACCATGCTTACCTGCGCCAGACAATCCAATGACGGCTAAATCGTCTCGCCCTCTAAAATTACGAACGGCTTTAACTAGCTCAAAGCCATCCATTGTAGGCATAGCGTAATCAGTCATAAGTAACTTTATATCTGCATCAGCTTTTAGTATTTCAAGTGCCTGCTGTCCATCATTCGCGGTTGTCACATCAAATAATTGCTTTTCGAGCATTTGTTTCATTAATGAACGGCTCAACATAGAATCATCGGCAATTAACGCTTTACAGCCTTGGTTTCTGAGAAGTTGTGATACTAACTTAACAGCATAATGATAAGAATCACGGTTATCTTTTATAACGTAATCAACCACACCATCTTCTAGCATTTGCTGGCGTTTGTACTCGTCTATCTTTGATGTAAGCACAACCGTTGGAATTGCTTTAGAAAGTGTGTATTTGGCAACTTCGCCACTTGGGGCATCTGGAAGTGTTAAGTCAACAAGCGCTAGGGAATAGTCGTACTTTTCTACGTAAGCCTTGCACTCAGCTAAAGACCAAGCAAAATCAACGGCAACATCTAAATACTGGGCGGTTAAGTGGCGTAAAACCTGCTGCACTACTTTGCTGTCTTCAACCACTAATACTCTTTGCATAGATCTTCTCTTTGTTCTCATTATTTTTGCAACATTTGCTGCAAATGCAAAATAATAAAACTTACCGGTACTACGCTTTACGCAGCAAAAATAAGTAAAAATAAGTAAAAAACATCCAGAGTCATTGTTATTGAACGCTTTAAATATTAAAGCACATTCCATTAAGTAGCTTGTAAATCGACAGATATAATAAAAAAACAAACCTACAAGCAAATATACCTGATTTTAATTATTAGCTAAATAATTAAACAAATATTTAAACCAATAATAATCGTTTTATCTACTTACCAGCTAATTTTAATTAACTTAACCACTTATATCGGCAGCTAGTCTCATTACCTTTGTTATTTCACTCATTTTTATCTTTAATGAGTTATTAAATATAATAAGGATACCTCATGAAGCTTAGTCGTATTTTACCAATCACGGTTTTTGCATTAATGCTCAGTACCCATGCTAATGCTGATAATCAACGCCGTATTGATGTAGATAGTAAAGTTATCACCCAACACAAAGCTAAAATTAATGGTCAACGCTTTAATTATACGGTTGCAACAGGCACTCAACCCGTATGGGACGACAAAGGCGATGCCGTTGCTACACTGCAATACACCTATTACACACGCGATAAAGTTGATGATAGAACCAAACGTCCATTGCTCATTTCTTTTAATGGTGGCCCTGGCTCAGCCTCAGTTTGGATGCACTTAGCCTACACCGGCCCACGTGTATTAAAAATTGATGATGAAGGCTACCCTATTCAACCCTATGGTGTTAAAGACAACCCATACTCTGTACTTGATGTTGCCGACATTGTTTATGTAAACCCTGTGAATACAGGTTATTCGCGAGTTATTGAAAACGAAAAAGGCGAAATGCTTTCTAAAGCTCAACAAAAAGAGATGTTTTTTGGCGTTAACGCCGACATTAAATACCTTGGCGAGTGGCTAAATACCTTTGTAAATAGAACAGAGCGTTGGCGCTCTCCAAAGTTTTTAATTGGCGAAAGCTATGGCACAACACGCGTATCGGGCCTTGCACATGAGCTACAAAATAGCCAATGGATGTATATTAACGGTGTTGTATTAGTGTCACCAACAGACATTGGAATTAAACGCGAAGGCCCAGTTAAAGCGGCAAATCGTTTGCCATACTTTGCAGCCACCGCGTGGTATCACAAAGCACTAAATGCCGATTTACAAGCAAAAGATTTAGACGAACTCCTTCCTGAAGTTGAGCAATTTACTTTAAACGAATTAATACCAGCTTTAGCAAAAGGTGGCTTTTTAGCGCAAGACGAAAAGCGTCGTATCATTAAAAAAATGGCTGCGTATGCTGGCCTTTCAGACACGTTTGTCGATCAAAACAACCTTGATATCCCTACGCAATACTTCTGGAAAGAATTATTACGTGATAGAGGCCAAACAGTCGGCCGTTTAGACTCTCGCTACCTAGGCATAGACAAACGCGATGCAGGAGATTCACCTGACTACTGGGCAGAGCTGACTTCATGGTTACACTCGTTTACACCTGCAATCAATTACTACCTGCGCGAAGAGTTAAACTATAAAACCGACATAAAATATAACTTATTTGGTAACGTTCATCCTTGGGATAGAAGTGGCAATAATACCGGTGAAAACCTTCGCTTAGCAATGGCTCAAAACCCTTACTTAAATGTAATGGTACAGGCGGGTTATTTCGATGGTGCAACCAATTACTTTGATGCCAAGTACACAATGTGGCAATTAGATCCAAGTGGAAAAATGAAAGATCGTTTGAGTTTTAAAGGCTACAGAAGTGGGCACATGATGTACCTTCGCCATGCTGACTTAGAAAGTTCAAATAACGACTTAAGAGAGTTTATTCAAAACTCACTACCTAAAGATTCTAAATCAGCCAAATATTAAAATACTGAGCAATCACCTATAAATGGCTTAACTGAGTCATTTATAGGTGTAATCCCTTGCTGTTTTGTAATGACTTATTTAGCTGTCATTTCGCGTAAATTACAAGCGCCAGCTTTAATAACCGGTTCGCGTGCGGTGTAGCTTTTAGTTTCTAGCATTGTCCGTAAATTCACCAGCGTTTTAAAGGTACTTTTAAGTCCCACCTTATTGTATAGCCAGGTTGGAATATTTCCTCCAGGTAAGGCGTAAACCTGATATTCAATATTTAAATCTTCGTCTTTTTGTGTCAGTAACCAATGTGCATTAAGCGTTTTAATTCTTACTACACGCTTAGTTAATGGCAATTCTTCTGGACGCGATTCAATAGAAAGCTTAGTTTGCTGCGGAGATAATCTTGAATAACACGAATAGGTAACAGCATCTCGGTTTGCAACAGGCCAAGGAGAGTCGATATAGCTATAAACGAGGTTTTCTGAAGGGCTAAGTGCTTTAATTAAACGTACTTTAGACGTGTTTTCAAGCCAACTTGACGCAATACGCGTATCACTTAATAAATCTAAGAAGTCATTTGCTGTTACATCTTCAATATTAAGCTGACCTTTTACAACAAACGTATCATCAGAAAATTGCTGATACTCAATGCTTACTCCTTGCTCGTTTTTGTATAATAGCCAACGAGGCTCAGAGTAAACGTTAAAGCTTAACAAAATAATTAGGAAGCAAATGCACTTTTGCATTGGGATTAAATTGCAAAAGTGCTTGATCATCATTTTTGCCAATAAGGCGCTATGTCAAACGAAGCAAGCCGACTTTGCTCCATTGCACTGACTAAGTATTCCGATTTTTGCTCTAACCAAGATTGAATTTTGGCTAGTTGCTCATCTTCTTGGCCAGCACATAATTGCTTTAAATACTCAAGGGTACTGAGTTCATAAACACCATGCGAAATATCTAACCACGGCAATCTAAACTCAAGACGCTCTTCTTTATCGAACATCGATCCTAAGCAATTACCGCTTAGCAAACTGTTTTCAAGCTGCATTCGTAAATTAAGGTAGTCAGCTACGCCTAGCGTTTGCTCTTTTGGCAATAACTGGTGCAGGTTTTTCCAGTCTTTATTAAACAATCTTTCAGCAATTGAAGACACTGGATTTTCTGCAGCTTGGAGCTCTACCTGCCCCCAATCTTTTCGCCATTGCTTGTCAATCAACCACGTTGTTAACGAGAGCAACAAACGATTATACCGGGCACTATGAAACAGCGCATTAATGTCATCAATACTTGGCTGCAGCTCTTTTAAGTCGTTAATAACTTGCGCCAAAGCGGGCGCTGCATTTATTTTTTTATAAAAGGCATGACGTTTAGACGTATAAGTTTTTAACTGAATTGCATTTTCTACCCATGCTAACTCGCTCAAAAGCCACTTAAGCTCGGTGCGTAATTGTTCGGTGCTGTCTTTAGAGACTATATCGTCAAACAACCAAAAGGTATGACGAATTAAACTAATACCGTCAGTCACCCTTTTTAAGGTTTTTAAACTCGGTTTATCGAAGTAACACTGCTCATGCTTTTGCACAAACCGAATACCAAAGTTCATTGCTTCTTTTAAAGCGTTTTCTTGGGTTGCAGAGCGAGGAAGCTTAACAAATCCAATCGACTTACTAGGCTTAAGTGGATTATCGTCGGCTAAACGATAGCCACGCGCTGCTTTTGAATACAAACCAAGTCGAATACAGTTTTGGCTAACTAAAATATCGGCCAAAGCAAACAGTTCATTGCGGCTGCCTTCGATTAATTCTATTTCCAGCTCGCTGATCATCTCAACTTGCCCAGAAGCAGCAATCTCGCCCTTATCAAGCACGACCTCTATTTTTGCACCGCCTTGCGTTTCAATTAACCACGTACGGCGAATAAAATTAGTACTAAAAATAGGAAATAAATTTTGTGAAATCGCATCTACCTGCATTCCATGAGGCCAAATGTCAGCACTAAACGCCATCAAGTTTGGGCGGCTGGAATCAATAGGTAAGTTATATTCTGGGCGCTGATGAAGGCCACCTACCACTTCGCCAGCAAGCTTAATAGTTTGTTCGCACTGATTGTCATAACAACGGGTTCTAAAACCAATATCAAGGGCTCTTAATTCACGGCTAGGCGTATCGTAATAAGCATTTTGCAAACTACGTGAAGGCTTATTAATAACCGTTTTTGCAAATTGAGTAATTAATGAGGGGATCAGTGGGACAACGGCATCTGATACCAAAAATTTCAGTTCTATCTCAGTATCCATTCGGTTTGCGGATTACCTTTAAAATAAATAAGTGGTCAAAATAAACAAAGCGCTCTAACAATGCAAATTTTTTAGCTTTTTTGAGTGGTTTAATCATGGCAGGGTTACAATATCAGCCTTGCTTTTAAAAGGCTAAATCCCTACTATCTTGCTTTATATGTGAATTAAAAAACCATGTTCATAACGGACTCAGTAAGAACAACAAGGTAGATAAATGCTAAAATATTGTTTATTCGGGCTACTTTTAACAGCCACTACGTTTATAAGCTACGCACAAGATGAAGCAACAACAGCGAGTTCATCAGATGCAAATACCGCTTATATCATCGACAATTTATATACATTTATGCGTTCAGGGGCGAGTAAAAATTATCGACTACTAGGCTCTGTAGACGCAGGAACAAAAATAAC
Organism: Pseudoalteromonas sp. S408; assembly: GCF_005886645.1. Taxonomy (NCBI): domain Bacteria; kingdom Pseudomonadati; phylum Pseudomonadota; class Gammaproteobacteria; order Alteromonadales; family Pseudoalteromonadaceae; genus Pseudoalteromonas; species Pseudoalteromonas sp. S408. Next base: position 212,975 of record NZ_PNDY01000013.1, read on the forward strand.
CGTACTGTCTGGCGAAGAAAACGGCTTTATTAAAATAAAGGACGACAAAGACCGCGAAGGTTGGATTGAAACTAAATTTATTTCTACTACGCCTGGGTTACATCAACAATACCAAACCTTAAGCAGCGAAATGAGCACCATGCAGGAAAATTTACGCCTTGCTCAAATAGAACTACCGCAGCTACAAAAGCAAAATCAAACCTTAACCGATCAAAACCTGCAATTATCAGCGCAAATTACAAGCCTGCAAACAACACTCGCGCAAGAGCGCACGCAAAAAGAAGCCGCTAGTTCAAAAGAAAAACGACAACTACTTACCTACGGCGGTGCGATTGCATTTTTAGGGTTATTTTTGGGAATTATTTTAACCATTGTTTTGTCGCGCCGTAAGCGTTACGAAGGTTGGGCATAAATTAATTGAATGAATGTTGTTCAATAAAAAAGCCGCTATTAGCGGCTTTTTTATTCGCATATCAAATATTGAGCCATGCATATATAGCACTGGCTTAACTATAAAAAATAGATTAACTTACTATTTTGCCAGCGGCTGTACTTCTTTATTTTCGTTCATCTCTAACTTTGGCGCATTCATTCCCTTTAATAAACGACCGAATATATCAGCACCAGTAATAATGCGCTTCTCATCACCCCATACCAACACAACGTCGTGATCAATAGCACCATCAAACGATTTATCGAGCGAATGATTTGCGCGTATTTTTAAAATAACTTCACTTAAACGCAGTGTTTCATCCGTTACAATAATAGGTCTGTGGCAAAAATGGTAAGGGTCAAAAGTATCTGGCTCAAATAATGCTGCTCGTAAAAAACCATCGGCATCAACCACTAATAACGGCCACCCATCGTTGTTAGTCAAAATTACCCAGTTATAGCCCGATTTGTGTAATTTACGTAAAAAGTCATTATCGGCTGATAATGTCAGTTCAGGAAAAATAGGTAAATCAAGTTTAGTAGGTAAAGAGATTATAGAATCTGGATCAATTATTTCCCCTTCTTTAGTTACACTGATTTCGTCTAAGCTAAAAAAGTTAAGTGCACCAATACCTTCAACATGTTGCACATCAGCTTCTTCCGCCTCAATGTGTTTTCGTATTATTCCTCTAAGCTCGCTTTCAGCAAAATAGGTAATACCTTCTTTGCCCAGCCATGCATCAAGTACCAAGGCCGTTGGTTTAGCAACAACATAAAACAAAACTTGATAAAACTTTATTAATGGTGAAAGCATACTCGCCATTTTTAATGCATTACGAGAAAAATAAGCTTGAGGTGTTATCTCACCGATTATCGTAATCGCAATCGTTGAGAATAAAAACGAGCTAGCGCCCATTAACACAGAATCAGAGAGCAACGTGAGTAAAACGTTAATACCCACGTTACCCCACAAAATGGTTGCTAGTAAAAAGTTAGAGTCGTTACGAAGTGCCATAACCTTAATTGCCGCTTCGTTTCTTTTTGAACTTTCCATTTCAAGCTGTAATCGGCTTAACGAAAAGAACGCCAAATTCAAGCCCGAAAATATTGCCGATTGCGAAATACACAGAGCAATAGCACACCAAATCATGACATCAAACGTCATTTTATTTTCCTATTAAAAAGTTTATAGCAGCAACAAACTGCCTAAACCTAAAAAGGTCACAAACCCAACAATGTCGGTAACCGTTGTTAAAATAACAGAGCCAGATAACGCTGGATCTATTTTCATTTTGTCTAAAATCGATGGTATTACAACGCCCGCGAGCGAGGCCGCTACTAAGTTTAATAAAATAGCGACTGTAATCGTTACACTTAACATCAAATCGTTAAACCATAAGTAGGTGAGTAAACCAATTACAAATGCCCACACTAAACCGTTAACAGCCCCGACTCTTAGTTCTTTTTTAAGTAACGCATTGCGGTTTGAATCAGTCACCTGCCCCAAAGCCAAACCACGCACGATAACGGTTAATGTTTGGCTACCCGCAATTCCTCCCATTGAGGCTACAACCGGCATAAGTACAGCTAAAGCAACCACTTGTTCTATAGTAGCGCCAAATAAACCAATAAACCACGATGCTAAAAATGCCGTTGCCAAGTTTATACCTAGCCAAATACCACGGTTTTTAGCACTTTTTCGTACACTGGCAAATAAATCTTCGTCTTCTCGTAAACCACCGGCCTTTGCGGTAGCTTCATCGGTTATTTCTTGGCGAAGTTCGTAAGCAGAGGCAATTGTTAATCGCCCTAATAATTTATTATCTGAATTTACAACCGGCATAGCCATTTGCTCAGAGTGAATTACGACTTCAGCAGCTTCATATAAATCATCGTCTGCATGCAACGATGAAAAATCATGATTTGCTAGTGTCATTAAATTATCGTTATTGTGTGCTTTAATAACATCGTTAATGGCCACTTCACCAATTAAACTGCCTTTTCGGGTCACTAAATAAATAACTTCGCTGTATTGCGGTACACCTTTGAATAAAAGCTTTTTTGCACCACCAGCTGTTAACTTGTCTGACACTTTTAAAATATCAAAACCTAGCCAGTGACCGAGTTGTTCTGGTGGGTATTGCTGTGCTAGCTCGTACTGCTTGGTTTGCGCTTCATCTAATTGCTTTTTTGCATAGTCGACAAACCGCTCTGGTATAACTTCTTCTAACTCGAGTAGCTCTTCTACATTTACTTCATCAAGTAATTTAAATGCATCACTGTCATCAAGTGTTTGCAGTAACCATAAACAACTATCAGGGCTTAAATTTACAAAAATTTCATGCTGTGTATCTTCGTCAAGTAATTGCCAAATTTCGAGCCGCTGCTCTTTGGGTATTGCTTCAAACAATAACGATAGATGCTCTGTAGAAAGTGTGCTTTGTGCGTCGATCAACAGTTTATTCTTACGTTCTGTGGTGTCGCATTGCAGTAAGTCGTTTATGAGTTGTGGGAGTTGATCTACCGGATACTCAATCATTAAAAAAACCTTAAAATTAAAAAGCACATTATTGACAGTTTACCTTCTCAATTAAAAATTGCAGAAAAAACGGTATTTTATTAAAGATGTGCATGCTATTTTTCGCATTGTATGGGCAAAACAAAGGCAGTACTAATTATTTCTTTATAAATTAAAAATATGAAATTAAGGTATTAGAAAACAATAAGGGAAGGAAGCTGGGCAACTATGAATACTAAAGCATACAAGCATTATTATGTATGCTTTAAATGTGTGGGATTAAATTTCGATTAATAACCCTTTATCTTTTTTTACTTTTTCAATAACCATATAAGTATGATGTGTGCCTACACCGGGGATATCAACTAAGTCTCCCAACACTTGCCTGTACTCTTCCATGTTAGATACACGTATTTTTAATAAGTAGTCGTAACCGCCTGCAACCATGTCACATTCTACAACTTGTTCCATTCTTAATATGTGTTCTTTAAATACTTTAAATACAGCAGTATTTGAAGTGACCAACGACACTTGAACATGAGCCACTAAGCTTTGGTTTAACTTAGCTTCGCTTAATTTAGCATAATAACCCTCAATATAGCCTTCTTGCTCTAATCGCTTTACGCGATCAAGGCATGGGCTTGGGCTTAAATTAACTTGTTTTGCTAAGTTAACGTTAGAAATTCTGCCGTTTTTTTGCAAAACGTCTAAAATTGCTAAATCAATGCGATCTAGCATGCGTAATCTATTTGGATTTGTCATACAGAATTTTATGCGGATAAGTTAAATTTATGCCCTGTAAATTATCGTAAATCGACAAATTTAACCAGCATATTCTGCTGAATTTTATTTAGAATGCACTCTCAATATCACTGGTATTTTATTGGTAATTAAATTTACTTTAAATCTTAACACTGCTAAGGGTTGCTTATGTTATTCAACGGCGATTTAACAACTGACTGTCCTATAAGACAAAAAATCCGTGACTTTTACCGCATAGACGAAAATGCGGTTATCGATCATATTTTACCGCTTGCAGAAGTAGGCGTTAAAGCACGAAGCCGTGCCTGGGAAAGAGCCCGCCAGATTGTTTTAAACATCCGTAAAGAACAAGATGGTCAAGGCGGTGTAGATGCGCTACTCAATGAGTTTTCGCTTTCAAGTGAAGAAGGCGTAGTGTTAATGTGTTTAGCCGAAGCGCTGCTTCGTGTACCAGACAAAGAAACCCAAGAAGCCCTTATTCGCGACAAGTTAGCAAAAGGTGATTGGAGCTCTCATTTAGGCAGTAGCGACTCTTTATTTGTAAATGCATCATCTTGGGGCTTATTAGTAACCGGTAAAATGGTTAACTACACAGATAAAACCAAAGACCAACAGTTTGGTATGCTTAAAAAGACCATTGGTCGTTTAGGTGAGCCAGTTATTCGCAAGTCTGTAAACTTTGCAATGAAAATTATGGGCAAGCAATTCGTTATGGGTCGTACCATAAACGAAGCAATTGAACGTGCTGCCGACACAGAGCAAAAAGGCTATGTATATTCTTACGATATGCTTGGTGAAGGCGCGCGTACAAGTAAAGATGCTAAACGCTACTTTGACAGCTACATGAATGCCATCCACTCAATTGGTAAAGCGGCAAATGGCCGTGGTCCGATTAAAAGCCCGGGTATCTCTGTAAAGCTTTCTGCTATTCATCCGCGTTATGAGTTCACTCATAAAGATCGAGTAATGGCAGAAATTGTACCTAAGCTAAAAGAGCTTGCTCTAGCTGCAAAACAGTATGATATTGGTTTTACGGTAGATGCTGAAGAAGCTGACCGTTTAGATATTTCACTGGATATTATCGAAGCCGTATTTAGCGATAAAGAGTTGGATGGCTGGCAAGGGTTTGGCTTAGCTGTTCAAGCGTATCAAAAACGTGCGATTTTTGTTATCGAATGGCTAACAGAGCTTGCTACGCGTGTAGGTCGTAAACTAATGGTGCGCTTAGTTAAAGGCGCTTATTGGGATACTGAAATTAAAACTACACAGCAAGATGGTTTAGATCACTATCCTGTATTTACCCGCAAAGCCACAACAGACGTATCATACAAAGCCTGTGCAATTAAAATGCTAGAAGTACGTGATGTGCTATACCCACAATTTGCAACGCACAATGCATACACTGCAGCAACTATTTTAGAAGTGGCTAAAGGCGATAACACAGGGTTTGAATTCCAACGTTTACATGGTATGGGTGAGTCGCTATTTGACCAAATTGTAACTGAAGAAAAAATTCAATGTCGCGTGTATGCCCCGGTTGGCCAACACGAAGACCTACTAGCGTATCTTGTTAGACGTTTGCTAGAAAATGGTGCAAATTCGTCGTTTGTAAATGCCATAGTTGATACCTCTAAACCGGTAGAAACATTGCTGCCAGATCCGGTAGAAACGCTGCAAGGACTTCGTAACAAATACAATACGCAAATTAAAATGCCAATTGATTTATACGGCGAAGAACGCGCCAACTCTAAAGGCATGGACTTAACCGATATAAACGTTATTACCCCGTTTAAAGAAAACCTAGACAACTGGTTTAACGAACATCGAATAGATCAAAGCCAAGTCCCTGATGGATCACTTGCTGTTAAAAATCCAGCAAACCATAAAGAAATCATCGGCCATGTAAAACTACAAAGTGGCGATGAAATGAAAACACTACTTGCTAATGCAGAAGCAGCGTTTGAATCATGGTCGCAAACCCCTGTAAAAGACCGCGCTAATTTATTACGCCGCATTGCTGATATTTTAGAACGTCATCACGACGAACTCGTTGCTATTTGTATCAAAGAAGCGGGTAAAGTAGCGCAAGATGGCATAGATGAAGTACGTGAAGCAGTCGACTTTTGTCGTTACTACGCTGCACGAGCCGAAGAGCTTTCAGAAGATGAGCGCTTTGAAGCACGGGGTGTAATTCTGTGTATTAGCCCATGGAATTTCCCACTCGCTATATTTTTAGGCCAAGTGGCTGCTGCCATTGTGACAGGTAACACTGTTATTGCAAAACCGGCAGAGCAAACAAGCTTAATTGCACTGCGTACCATTGAACTAATGCTATCTGTGGGTTTACCTGAGCACGTTGTACAGCCTGTTATTGCACGCGGTAGTGAAGTGGGTAAAACAATTGTTCCTGATGAACGTATTCAAGCAGTTATGTTTACAGGTTCAACTGAAACCGGCACATTAATTTCTCAAACGCTTGCAGCACGAAACGATATACAAGTGCCATTAATCGCCGAAACAGGTGGCCAAAACTGTATGATTGTTGACTCAACAGCACTGCCTGAACAGGTCGTTGATGATGTTATAAGTTCTGGTTTCCAAAGCGCTGGTCAACGCTGTTCAGCTCTACGTGTATTGTTTATTCAAGAAGACGTGGCCGACGGCATCATTGAAATGCTTAAAGGTGCTTTGGCTGAATTACATATTGGTGATCCGTCATTGTTATCTACCGATGTAGGGCCTGTAATCGATGAAAAAGCACTTAAAAACTTAACTGAACATGTTGAGTATTTAAAAGGCAATGCAACACTTCATTATGAATGTAAGATTCCGGACAACAGTGAAAATGGTGCGTACTTCTTTGCTCCTCGTTTATACGAAATAAAAGATCTTTCTGTACTTAAGCGCGAAGTATTTGGCCCATGTGTTCATATTGTTCGGTTTAAAGCGAATCAACTTGATGACGTAATCGATCAGATAAACAATACAGGCTACGGCTTAACAATGGGTGTCCATTCACGTATTGAAGAGCGTTGCGAGTACCTTGCTAAAATGTCTCGTGCTGGCAATGTATACGTAAACCGCAATATGATTGGCGCAATTGTTGGTGTGCAACCATTTGGTGGCCGAGGTTTATCTGGCACGGGCCCTAAAGCCGGTGGTCCAAACTACCTACAGCGTTTGGTGAAAGAAAAAGCATCACCAGAAAACGTGCAAATGACGAACCTAACGCCTGATGAGCTTGATTTACACCACTACAGCGGTGCAAATGCCCAAGTAGAAAAGCTAATGGCTAACTCAATGCGCGATGAAAAAATTTGGCGAGCAACCCCGCTTAATGACCGTGTATCTGCTGTTCGCCAGCTTCTTGCCAAAATTGCTACGGTAGAGATTATTGATGACTTAGCTGACGATTTAGCATTAACGCTAGCCGATGCGCGTGCGCAGCTAAACCGCCTTGAGAAGCACATGCGTAAATTTACAACGCTGCCTGGGCCAACGGGTGAGTCTAATACTCTTCATTTAGAAGCACGCGGCTGTGTTGTTTGTTATGCCGATAAGAGCACGTCTTTTAACTTTTGGGCGTTATCTATCATTACTGCCTTGGCCGCGGGTAATACAGTAATTACAGTTGCCTCTGAAATGTTTTACGAAGAAGCCGAAGCATTCAGAGAGAAGTTTATTGCTACAGGTGTTGCCGAAGGGGTATTCCAAGTAGCTAAACCTAATCAGTTACAAGCGATTTTGGGGCATCCTCATTTAGCCGGCGCAGTTGTTGCAGCGCGTTCGTCTCGTTTAGGTTACTTCAGCCAACAACTTGCGCAGCGTAAAGGCGCTATATTACCGGTGATCAGTTCTGAGTATTACGACACATTAATCAAACGTCTTATCACTGAAAAAACAATTAGTGTAGATACAACGGCATCGGGTGGAAATACATCATTGATGACGTTAGTTGAAGATGATGATTAATTGAGCTAATACTAATTACTTAATAAATATATAAAAGGCACTGTTAAGTGCCTTTTTTCTATTTAAAACGCGTAAAGTTTGTTACATTTAATACAGATTTATTAGTTAAGCAGTGAAATTGAAAAAGCTCCCAGTTTCTAAATTACTCCCTGGAATGTTTGTGCAAAGCGTTACAAAACAAACGGGCAGAGTAAAAATTAAAAGCCAAGGTTGGGTAAAAACCCAAACCAGTATTGATAAGCTAATTAAAGCGGGGATTTTAGAAATTGAAATCGACCCAGACAAAACACTGACCCAAGAAGTCCCTAAAAAAGAACCAATCAAAGCTCCTTCTGCAAAAATAGAACGCGACCCCTGGCAAAAAACGCATAGCGCAGCACAAGAAATGAATAAAGCTAAAAAGCTTTATGACGAAGCTAAAACACTGCAAGTAAAAGCATTTAAAGATATAAAGTCAGGCTTGAATATCGATATAGCCCCATTTAGAGAGCTTGCTAGTGGGTTTATGGATTCAGTTTTTAGAAACCAAGATGCCCTAGCCTGCCTGACGCAAATGCGCCAAAAAGATGCCTACTTGCTAGAGCATTCTATAAACGTATCTATTTTAATGGGTATTTTTGCAAAACACCTTAATATTGAAAAAGACATTATTGTAGAGCTTACTACCGGTGCGCTACTGCATGATATTGGTAAAATAAAAACGCCAGATGAAGTCCTCAATAAACCTGGGCGTTTAACCGAAGCAGAATTTGAAATAATGAAGCAGCATGCGGTTTACTCAAAACAAATTTTAGAAGAGTCAGGTTTAACGGGTATTGCAGTAGATATTGCGGGTATGCACCATGAACGTATAGACGGTACTGGTTACCCTTTTGGTAAAAAAGGAAATGAAATAAGCCAGTATGTTCGCATGGCCTCTATTGTTGATGTATATGACGCCCTTACTGCAGAGCGAGTTTATAAATCGGGCATGGAACCCATCAAGGCATTTAAAATATTAAAAGATGGCTGCCCAGATAGCTTTGACGGCGCTTTACTAACTAAGTTTATTCAGTGTATTGGAATTCACCCAGTGGGCACATTAGTAAAGCTTTCAAGCCAAAAAGTTGGGCTTGTGACAGAAAGTAATCCAGCGATGCCATTAAAGCCGATTGTTAAAACGTTTTATAGTGCAAAACACAGCCGTTACACCGAAGTGCTTGATATTGATTTATCAAACAAAAAAATTGTGGACTCACTCGAATCAACCGTAAAGGCCGGCGATTTCAATATTGATTTAGAGCGCTTTTACAAAAACTCTGTATTACCTTAAATTGTCAGTATAAGCCCAGTATTACTCACTGAGCTTATACTTGTTTGTTACTCCGGCCAGTCTTGCAGGGCTTTTAAGCTAAACTCGTAACCGTCAAAATCAATCACGCTTTGCTCTGGTGTAATTTCTTTAACCATTAATGCACCTATGCTATCACCTTCGTGAAGCTCTCGCCCATTTAGCTTTATCCAGCGTTTATCTGCACTTGATGAATAAATATGTGCTTGGTATTTAATACTTGGTAGCATTGCTTGAAGGCCGTCTGGTAACAATTCGATAGGCTCTACCCGAGATGACGATTTTGAGGCTTGAGTTACCTCATAATCTTGGTTTTTATCGACATCTTGCACTGCCTGCGCAAACGCATTTTTAAGTGTAGTTGGCACAGCATCAAGCTCAGGATCGCTTTTAGGTTCAGCTCGCGCTGCACCACTAATTGGCTTACCCAACACTTTATACTTACTCATATCAATACTTGTCGAAGACGTATTTTGAGTTTGCTTAACATTGCCTTGGTTATACGTAAACTGTGGGGGTGGATTCGGTTGACCTTGGTTTAGCTGATTATAATTTTGCGTATTTAAAAGCTGAGGCTGATTATAAACTTGTTGAATGCCGTTAGCTGCACCTGTTGATGGCATCGGAATATACTGCCCCGTAGGCGTTAATAGCATTTGCTGAATACCCGTGGGTGTTTGCACGTGCACTAATTGCCCTTCAATAGTTGCGGTGTTGCTTGGTAGCTGTTCAGGTTTAGGCTTTTCATTCACTTTAGCTTGTTGAGTGACGGGTAATGCTTCTGTTTCTAATTGGGTCGTTACTTGTTCATTACTTTGACTGCTAACTACATTAGAGGGTTCAACAGAGCCTGATGATTGCATCCACTTACCAAAAGTAAATCCGGCTGTTATCGTAACAAAGGCTGCTAAGCTGCCTCCCAAAATAAAAGCGATACGGCGGTAACGAGCCAGTGCTTGTTGCTGTTTTAACTGCTCTGACTGTAAATCGTACTGCTCGGCACTCATATCAGCTTGTTGAGATTGCTTTAATGCATCTAGTAAATAAGACATAAATCACCTAACTATAAAATAAAAGAAAGCCCAATACCTGAGGCAAATAGAGCGCAAAAGGCAAAGCAATAGATTAAAATGGATGACGATTTTTCAGGCTTATTCGTTGTCGCAACAAAGTCGGTAGGTAATGACTCTTGTGCAGATTGTTTTACTATATCGGCATTTACAACGAGTTGCTGCTTAGAGAACGTTCCCACTAAAGCACGTTCACATACTAAATTCATTAACCGTGGTACACCGCCTGTCATTTTATGAACCATCTGCATTGCGTCCATTGAAAATAAACCTTTGTCACACCCCGCAATGTGTAACCGGTGCTTGATATACGCGACTGTTTGGCCTTGTGTTAAAGGTAATAAGTGATAACGTGCTGTGATCCTCTGAGCAAGCTGTCTCAATTCATTACGCTTTAGTAAATCTTGAAGTTCAGGCTGACCCACTAGCACGATTTGCAACAGTTTTTTATGGTCGGTTTCTATATTAGTTAATAAACGAAGTTGCTCTAGCACATTGGGGGCAAGTAGCTGCGCCTCGTCAATAATTAAAATAGTATGGCCACCCGCTTTGTTATTACTCTCTAAATGCTTTTTTATTATGTCTGTTAAACTTTTAAGTGTCGCATTTTGTGCGTCATAACTAATCTTCAATTCATCACAAATACTAGCTAACAGCTCTAGTTCTGATAGCGCAGGATTATGAATCATCGCTACTTGTGTATTTTCAGGTAATTGCTCTAGCATGCTGCGGGTGATTGTTGTTTTCCCGGTGCCTACTTCACCCGTCAGTAATACAAAACCACCATCTTCTCCCAATCCATAGGTTAAGTGTGCTAAGGCTTCTTTATGGCGCTCGCTTAAAAATAAATAATGAGGGTTAGGCGAAATCGAAAAAGGTTTTTCGTTAAGGCCAAAATAGCTTAAATACACCGCGATGTTCCTTCGAAATTAAATCACCGTCTATAATGGCAAAAAAACGCGCACAGTAACATCGTTGTGAGCGCTTTATTGTTGAAATAAAGTAAATTTATGTAAAAACAAAAAAAGCGCAGATTCGGAATTTACTTCCAATAACGGCGCTTTTTAATCAAACTTATTTAGTATTTATTTTTCGTAGCGAACGAGGCGCAAATAAACATCACTGGTTTTAGGGCGTAAACTATTTAGCCCACTGTCAAACTGATAAACCCAGGCCGAACTCTTACTACTAACACCCGATGTGCTAGACCAATAGTTTTGAGATTTAGTGCCTAAAAAAACAACCTCATTTATACTTGGCTCTGTACAACTGTGCTCTAGAATACTGGCTAGCTCTTTAATATTAGGCACCTGCCAATCATCATAGTTTGCAGTTGTATCGTTAGTCGCTCCTCGTAAAGCTTCCTGCCACGTCACTGCAGGTGTGGATCCTTCACACTGAAGTGTTTCTGTATTATAGGTTTGAGAATAACTACAACGCTGCCACATTAAGCCGGTTTCAGTGTCAGATACTGTCCCATCGGTATTAACAGTAAACCTATCAGTTGGGGTTGTTGTGTCGGCACCGCCGTAACATGTTTGCGCCGCCACATTAAAACTAAAGCCAAAAACTATAAACGTATTTAATAATTTTAATTTCATAACACTCTCCTATCGGCTTCTGACTAAACGAACATACGCGTTGTTCTCTTTTGGATAGGCAAGATCATTACCGTTACTCATATCAATAATATAAGCCTGCGATAAACTGGTGCCATCCGCAGCAGTTTGAGATGTCCAATAAGGTAAATTAACATTATCAATAGCACCCGCTTCTGGCATATTTGGGAAAAAAGCCGTGTCAATTAATACGCTTTGCCCTTGCTTACCATAATCAATTAAACCAAGAAGCTCTGTATAAGTAGGGACTCGCCAATTTGTTCCCCCACAAAAATCGATGGCATTAACTGCATTTACATAGGTTTGTAGGCCACAACTTGTGTCGTTAGGGCATGTTGTATTTGCTGTACTATCTGCATCGGTAGTTGTGTCGCCAATGTCCCAATAATAGCTGTTTTGCGCATCCCGTAACGTTGTATTTGGTAAAGTACCAGAGGAAGGGGATTTAACTTCCCAAACAAGCCCAGTTACATTGTCACGAATACAGCTAAATACTTCACTGGAGTCATCAACCTCGTCGGCAAACTGATTAAGCTTGGTATAATCAAATGCGAGATTCCCTATGCCTGCTTTATCTATGCGGTTAGCAAAGCTGTCACGACCGAGTTCTGCATCCTGCTCAGGAAAATCATCACTGTCGCAATTTATACGCTGCGTATTGTTGTAGCATTCTCCCATACCACTGTCGTTTATCAGGCCAAGCGCTTTTGGCGTTATATCAATAAACACCGTATCGGTATCGGTGCGTCCTTTCGAATCGGTAACGGTTACTTCAAAGCTAAGCGTAGTGTTGGTGTCTACATCGGAGGCAAAAAAGGTAGATACACACTGTTGGCTATCGCTCAGTGTTTCGGCATTCCCGGTTAATTGTTGCCAATCGCACTGATATGTATCCGAGACTGTTTCGCTATTGCTTGCGTCTAGTGTTACCTGGTCAAATTCTTCAACATTTTGATCATCCCCTGCATTTGCGGCAACTAATTCATTGGTTTTATTAAGGCTCATTGTGAATTGAGTACTGGCTTCACCACCCTCATCGTCAGTAACTGTTAAGCGCCAAAGTAATGTTGTGTTTGCTTCTAACAAAGGATGAGTAAAGCTTAATGTCGAATCATCAAAGCCAGAAATATCTAAGTCAGGGCCTGATATAAGTTCCCAAAAATAGCCATTTACTATTCCATTTTCATCAGGATCACTTGAGTCTAGAGCACTTAATATAATGGTATCTTGGTATACAGAAGGAAGCGTAGCTGGCGCTGTTTGGGTTATTACAGCTAGAGGCAGTTGATTGTTAGAACTAACCGAAATTAAAACGTCGTCACTTACTGCGCTATTGCCAGTGCTTTGATAACTGACCCTTAATACAATTTCGCTATCTGCTTTTACATCAGGTGCAGTCAGTGTTTGCTCAGCGCCTTCAAGTGGAAAACCATCTATACTTGGTCCGCTAACTTGTTGCCAAGTAAAAGTTCCATCCGCTGGAGAGCCTTGTGCAGTGATTGTAAAATCAATTTTTTCAATAACTTGTATATCTGAACCCGCATTCACTGAGGCTTCAATATTTGTGGTGCTGTCACTACCGCCACCACCGCCGCAGGCCGTGATAAAAATGCAGGAAAAAAGAGGGATTAACGCTAACGCTTTCATTCGTAGCACCTTGTGTCAAATAATTACTATAACGCAATCGTAAGCAATAAAGGTGCCACTAAGCTTTACATATAAGCATCTTGATGAATACGAACAAACAATTTAGTGCCAATTTTACTGTAATCAACTTTATATTCACGCCCATCTAACGACTGAATAAAAAGTAACTGCTTTTCTTCACCAAATACTTCGGCACTACTTATATATACCATTTCTAGGTAACGGTCTTTTGCATCGCGTCTATTTTTTGGTAACTCTTCTTTAAAGGGCTCTAAGCCGTTTTGAGTTACTTTAATTCGTGGGTGTATGTCAGAGTTAACAACCACTAAATCAAGTTTTTTGTCTTTATGTATTATGGTATTTCGACCACTTTTTAAAAAGGCTCTTTCTTGGCTCATTGTCTTTTCCTACAACCGCAGTTTAATCTTTAAGCTGCGACGCTATAAACTGATGTGGCTCGCGCTTCCATTTATTTAAATTAGCGCTAAAAGCCCAAATATCGGTGTCTAGTACACTGGCAGGTAGTAATAAATCATACCCCGTTAGCAACTTAAGGTGCTTGGTTCTGTTTGCAAACATAGCTATTAAACCATTATAGCTAATTCCGCGCGCAGATCGATGCTGTGTATCTTCTACTAACCATTCTGATGGGCAATTGCCATTTTTGCAATGATTTTGAACAACCTGCATAAAAAAATGTCGTTGTTCTATAAGTAATTTACCCGCAATTCTAGGGGTTATACTCATTAAAAACTCATCAATATCATTTAGTTTTAGCCCAACCGCGTTTAGCTCTAAATGCTTTAAGCCTTTTTCTACTTTTGGAACACCGCAAGAATGAAAGTTTTTATGAGATAGGCACCAACGGCCATATTTATGCCTATACTCTATAGCAGATTCGCTCAAAATTAAGCTGTAATAAGGTTCTTGAGTTTTTAAAAAACCCACAAAAATAGCCCCAAGGCAGGCACTGACTAAAAAAATTTCAACAATGCTAATAGTGCCTGATCTTAGTAAATTAAATGCCATAATAAAGACTAAACCAATAGCGCCCACAATGAGGATTTCAATTCCATTTCGTGAACCTTGCGCACGGTATTTAATGCGTTTTTTAGTGTGTTTATCCATACTGATAAAAAACCATATAAAATATAAACACAATAATAGCCCATAAAATTACTTTTCTGGCTGTCATGCAGGCCTTACAAGATGTTTTAAAATTCATATATTTATCGCTTTAATTAAACAAAAACCGGTACACACCTTTAATATTACTTACTTTTACGCCTAACGCACAAAATTATGAGACACATAACAGACTTTATCCGGTCTTATTTCGTACAATACTTATAATTAATTTTCAGGTATGAAAACGATGTACTCTAGACAATCAGGTAAAGCTCTTTTTCCATTCATTATTACACTACTTTTAATATTTAGTGTTTACTTATATTTACCCTCAAGCCATGGCGAACAGGCTAATTTCTCTAACATGTCTACACAGGTTTCTGCACATACAGTAACTTCGCAAGAAAACGCTGTAATGATAGAAGCAATTGGTAGCGCACGCGCAAATCAAGCTATTTACATTAAAAGCGCACAAAACGACTATGTTACCGACATATTTTTTAAAGATGGTGATTTAGTGAGTAAGGGCCAAAAACTTGTGCAATTGCAAAGCAGACAAGAAGAGTTAGCCGTTGAAGAACTCAGCATTAATTTACAAGAAGAAAAGCGTCAGCTTAACCGCCTTACAGAACTTTCACGTACACAGTCTACAGCTAAATCGTTGCTCGAAGAGCAATTATCTGTCGTAGACGCGACCAAGTCACAATTAGAAAGTGCTAAAACAACGTTAAGCGAAATGACCATTCGTGCACCTTTTTCTGGCTTATTAGGAAAACGCGAAATATCTACAGGCGCTTATGTTAATAATGCAACCATACTCACCACCCTTGATGATATTAGTATTATAAAAGTAGACTTTAAAGTCCCTGAAAAATATTTAGCGCAACTGGCCATTGGCATGAAAGTATTAACGCAAAATGACGCTTACCCTGGCCAAACATTTACAGGCAAAGTCACTCATATTAGCTCACGTATTGACGCCGTTACACGCAGCATTGAAGTAACCGCTAGTTTTGCCAACAAATCTGGCTTATTACGTCCAGGCATGCTGCTAAATACCGCACTTGAGTTAAGTACAAGCCAAGCACTTATGGTGCCAGAAAAGGCCGTTATACCACTGCAAGATAAACACTACGTGTTTAAAATTACAGATGGCGTAGCAAATAAAATAGAAGTACACGTTGCAAGCAGAAATAACGGTTGGGTAGCTATTGATGAGGGCTTAACTGATGGCCAGCAAATTATTACTGAAGGGCTGATTAAAATTCGCTCGGGCAGTAAAGTTAGCGTTAAGGGGTAATACGTGAAAATTACCGACACTAGCGTTAAACGCCCCGTTTTTGCGATTGTAATTAACTTATTGCTACTAACCTTTGGTTTAGTGGCATTTAGCATGTTACCACTTCGCGAATACCCCGATATAGAGACACCGATTGTAAATATTAGCACCACATATACCGGGGCATCAGCGGAGATAATCGAAACTAAAATAACCCAAGTTATCGAAAACCGTATATCGGGTATTGAAGGTATTAAAAGCATTAATTCGTCGAGCCGTAATGGCCGCTCAAACATTACTATTGAGTTTAATATAAGTCGCGATATAGATGCAGCATCTAACGATGTACGTGAACGTGTTGCACGTGCACTCGACAGCTTACCTGAACAAGTTCGTCCGCCTGAGGTATCTAAGTCGAACAGTGATGAAAGCCCTATTGCATGGTTTGTACTTAATAGCGAAACCATGGACTCGTTACAGCTTTCTGATTATGCACAGCGTTTTATTGTTGATCGCTTAGCAGTTGTAGATGGGGTCTCTAATGTTCGAATTGGCGGAGAGCGCCAATACGCGATGAAAATTTGGCTCAACCGCCAAGCAATGGCTGCACGCGGAATTACCTCAAGCGATATAGAAAACACCCTGCGTACAGAAAATGTTGAGTTACCTGCCGGTGAAATTGAATCAATTGATCGCGACTTTACGGTACGCACAGCTCGAAGCTACAAAGATCAGCGCGACTTTAAAAATTTAGTTATTAAACGTGGCGAAGATGGCTATTTAGTTCGCCTTGGCGAAGTAGCCGACGTTCAACTAGAGGCCGCCGACGACGAAAGTTTATTCCGTGGTAACGGCCGCAACATGATTGGCTTGGGTATTGTAAAACAAGCCAAGGCAAATACTTTAACCGTGGTAGATAACGCACGTAGTGAGCTTGAAAAAATCAAACGTAACCTACCAGAAGGCACAACAATTCAAGACAGTTACGACTCGTCTGTATTCATTAAAGAGTCGATTAGCGAAGTATACAGTACGCTTGCCATTTCTATGGGCTTAGTTGTTTTAGTTATATTTTTGTTTTTAGGCAATATTCGTGCAACGCTTATTCCTGCTGTTACCGTACCCGTAGCCTTGGTAGGTAGCTTTATGTTTTTGCTCGCTATGGGGTATTCAATCAACTTATTAACCCTACTTGCGTTAGTACTTGCCATTGGCTTGGTTGTTGATGACGCCATAGTAATGCTTGAAAACATTCACCGCCGCATAGAGCTTGGCGAGCCACCATTACTGGCAGCGTACAGAGGCGCACGAGAAGTAGGCTTTGCAATTGTTGCAACAACATTGGTGCTTATTTCGGTGTTTGTTCCTTTAGTATTTATGGATGGCCGAATAGGCGCGTTATTCACCGAATTTGCGATGGCTGTCAGCGCCGCTGTATTTTTCTCAAGTGTTACCGCGCTTACGCTTGCACCTGCATTGTGTTCAAAAGTTCTAAAAAGTGCCGACAAACCTAATAAATTTAGCCAATGGATGGACCGCCAGTTTACTAAATTAGAGCGCAGTTACCGTAATTCACTTTCAACCAACATGACAAAAAAGTGGGGCTTGTTAGTCAGCTTAGTATTAGCGGGTTTTGTGAGTTATTCATTATTACTGCAAGTACCTTCAGAGCTAACACCTAAAGAAGATCGCGGCACCTTTTTTATTATGATGAGCGGGCCTGAAGGAGCTAGCTACGAAAATAATGCCGCCAATATGGCAAAAATTGAAGAACGCCTTATGCCTTACTCTGAGTCTGGCGAGCTAAGCCGCGTGCTTGTTCGTGTTCCAGGCTGGGGCGGAAGCGGCGGTGTTGCTATTGTTGGTATGGCTGATTGGGATAAACGCAAGCGCTCTACGTGGGAAGTGATGGATGAAATTAGCGGTAAAATGCGCGAAGTCACCGATGTACGTGCGTTTGCAATTATGCGCCGAGGCATTGGCGGCGGCGGTTCATCTCGCCCTATTGAATTTGTTCTGCAAGGTAATGATTATGCTCAACTTGCCGATTGGCGTGACCGCATTATTAAACGTGCTGAACAAAACCCGGGCCTTGTCAGAATCGATCACGATTACAAAGAAACATTCCCACAGTTTTTAGTTAGCATCGATAAAAATAAAGCAGCAGATTTAGGGGTGTCTGTGTCTGATGTTGGCCGTACACTCGAAACCATGCTGGGTCAGCGTCGTGTAACAACCTTTATAGATAGAGGTGAAGAATACGATGTGATTTTGAAAGGTACAAAAGAAGACTTTAACAACCCAACCGATATTTCAAACATATACCTTAAATCACGCAGTGGCGAGCTGGTTCCGCTAGATAGCCTAATAAGCTTAAAAGAAGAGGCTACAGCCTCGCGTTTAAACCGATACAACCGTATGCGTTCAATAACATTGAGCGCAAACTTAGCCGATGGTTACACACTTGAACAAGCACTTAACTTTTTAAATGAAGTAGCCGCGCAAGAAAACGACATTGATGGTGCCGTTGACTACAAAGGGGAATCTCAGCTTTATTACGAAGGCGCATCAGCAATGACCTACGTATTTGTTTTAGCGCTAACAGTCACCTTTTTGGTACTGGCTGCGCAATTTGAAAGCTTTATGCACCCATTTGTAATTATGCTTACAGTACCGCTTGGTTTAATGGGCGCGATGTTTGGCCTTTGGTCTACCGGACTGACGCTTAATATTTACAGCCAAATAGGTATTGTTATGCTCATAGGATTAAGTGCTAAAAACGGGATACTCATTGTTGAATTTACCAACCAATTACGCGACAAAGGTGTAGAATTTAGCGAAGCAATATTACAAGCGGCTACACAACGTTTACGTCCAATAATAATGACATCGTTAACTACGGTTATGAGCTCAGTGCCATTAGTATTAGCATCAGGCCCTGGTGCTGAAAGCCGCATGGTAATTGGTGTTGTGGTATTCACCGGGGTTATTGTTTCAACGCTACTTACCTTATTTGTTGTACCAGCAGCGTATTATGCGCTTGCACGCAACACACAGTCACCTGAGTATTTACAACAAAAACTTAATAAGCAAGCAGCCGAAAAACCGCTTGAAGAGATCTAAGCAAGCTAACGCGTCGTAACCTTGTTACGACGCTAGGCTTTATGTTTTGCGTGACCTTTGTCTAATATTAGGAATAATTATGAGTTCAACAACGCAAGTAGCAACCTTTGGTGGTGGCTGTTTTTGGTGTATTGACGCAGCATTTAGGCGTGTAAATGGCGTGTCGAATGTAAGCTCGGGTTATACCGGTGGCAATACTGACGATCCAACATACAAATCAGTATGCAGTGGTACAACGGGCCATGCCGAAGTAGTAAAAGTTGAATTTGATAGCACCATTGTAAGCTTTGAAACCTTGCTTGCGATGTTTTTTACTTTGCATGATGCTACGCAGTTAAATCGCCAAGGTAACGATATTGGCACACAATACCGAAGTGTTGTGTATTACCATAATAACGAACAGCTTGCGCTTACTAACACTATGATCGAACAGTTACAAACTCATGTTAGTGAACCAATTGTAACCGAAGTAAGCCCGGTAACAACTTACTATCCTGCTGAGCACTATCATCAAGATTACTACAACGAAAACCCACAACAGGGTTATTGCAGTATGTTAATCGCGCCAAAATTACATAAATTTGAAACCGTATTTAAAGAGTTTTTAGCTGAATAAAAATACAAAAAAGCCCGGCAAAACCGGGCTTTAAATTTAGCTTATTTAAAATTGGTAATCTACACCAGCAAAAAAGCGTTGCTCTGGCGTGTTGTAGTAATACACCTGCCCCGTTGTAAAATCAGTATTTGAATCAACTGCGTTGTACTCTTTATCAAATAAGTTTTCAACACGAAGGGACACCGTAACCTCATCGTTTACTTGGTAATTACCCGCTAAATTCCAAAGCGTATAAGACCCTAATTGTGAAACAGCCCCTGCTCGCTCACCGCGATATTGCATTGCTAGGCTTGTATCAAATGCACCAAACTGTTTTGCAAGCTCCCAATTAAAGGTTCGTTTCGCAACGTTTCTAAGCGCTTCGCCAGTTTCTTTATCTTCTGCACTTAAGTAAGCAAAATTCACATTACTATCAAAGCCAAAAATTTGATTAATCAGGCTAAACTCAACACCTTCATATTGAGCCTCATTAATATTGGTGAGTGCAAAATTAGTGTCGTAAGCAATTTTATCTTCAATTTCATTTCTAAAAATAGCGACATCAACACGTGCAGTTTCAAAGTCAATGTTTAAGCCAAGCTCGCGATTTACTGACGTTTCGGGTTGAAGATTAGCATTGCCGTAAAGTGGAAAATATAAATCATTAAAAGTAGGCGCTTTAAAGCCCGTGCTTTGGCTTATTCTAAATGTAGCGTTTTCGGATAAGTGATAACCTGCCGCCGCGGTATACGTTGTTTCATTACCAAATTGCTCATCGTCATCTTGACGAATGGTTAAATTAGCAAGCAACTCATCCGCATCGTAATATGCGCCAACAAATACCGCTAATACATCGCGCTCTTGCACTTCAAACGTGGTGGAGCTTTGTGACACGTCATCGTTGTACCAATTAATACCACCACTAATGTTTAACGAATCGTTTAAACGGTATTGACCGTTATAGTCAATTTGTGAGCGCTTAGTAATAAAGGTACTCGTTGTAGGCCCTTGAGAAAAATCAACATAACGGTTGTCTGAATCATCCGTTGCAAATGCAATATCAATGCTGTGTGTTTGATTGTTATAGTCTTTATTCCAATCAGCCGAAAGCTGGTAATTTTTAAAATCACCTCGCTCAATCGTACTATCGGCAGGACTAAAACGACTGTCGTAATCAGCAAAGCCTTCACTGTATTGCCCTAGTAACTTAAAGTCGCCGTAGTGCGCATCGGTATAATTTACTTTAAAGCCAAGGTTTTTGTTTTCAAAGCCGTCTTCATCGGGGGCAACACCTTGCAGTACATCAAAGTTATCTGTTTTTTCAAACCCAGCATTAAAAGCCGTTGTCAGATCACCTGTTTTTACAGAGCCAGCAAGCTGGTAGTCTTGATATGAATCAGACCCAAACATAGCACTAACAGAAAGGTTATCTGACTCGCGCGTTATAATATTAATAACACCCGCTAGCGCATCAGAGCCATACACTGCAGCACGTGAACCTTTTATTATTTCAATGCGCTCAATACTATTTAATGGCACATTGCTTAATGCTTTTTGACCAAGCGTTGCCGAACCTGTGCGCACACCGTCTATTAAAATTAGCGTATCACCTGATCCCGTACCGCGCAGTGAAACACCGGCATTTTGACCAAAACCGCCATTAGGGTTTACCTGAAAGCCAACTTGAGACGTTAATAGCGTTGGTAAGTCGCGAACATTACTGGCTTCTATGTCATCACGAGTTATAACATTTACGCTCGCTAATACATTAGTAATTGATTGTTCAAACTTATTAGCGGTTACCGTAATGGTTTCGATTGATTGCTCTGCAGCAGATACAGATAGTGACAGCGCAGCAGTAATTGCAACGCCAAGAGTTGTTTTATTTAACATGATGTTCCCCTTCTTTGCCCACCGCAAAGAACTAAGTAAGATTACATCAAGGCCGGTCTCCGGACTCAGCAAGTACATAGCTTTATGTATTACTTTACCGTTGCGGGGGCAGTGTTGGGATTGTAGTCATCATGAAAACGCACCAACTTCCCGATTATCTTATTAAAAAAATCAAACCATTGAAAAAATTAATAAGCACCTTGAAAATAGGCCGCTATTGTGAGGAGTTTAATAAAAAATGTCAACGGACGTCTATACAGCTAAAAAAGATTTAGCATACTTAAACGAATTTAAACAGCTCATAAAAAAGCCAAATAACTATCGCGGCTATTTGGCTTATTATTTAAAGGGCGCTCAAAAAGCCCCCTATAATTAATCGCGGAAGTTTTTAAACTGAAATGGCTGACCTAAATCGGCAGTACGCACAACTTGCATAGCAGCTTGTAAGTCATCACGCTTTTTACCCGTTACGCGCACTTCTTCGCCTTGAATAGCCGCTTGCACTTTTACTTTTGAATCTTTAATAGCTTTAACTACTTTTTTAGCCATGTCTTTTTCAATACCTTGCTTAAGCGCAACGTTACGAAAAACATTTTTACCCGCACGGCTAATGTCTTGAAGCTCTAGGCTAGCTACATCCATACCACGCTTAGAAACTTTACCGGCTAAAATATCAAACAACTGCATAACCTGTGAATCAGCTTCAGCTTTAAGTTTAATTGTTTTGTCGTTTAGCTCAATAGATGCATCAACACCTCTAAAGTCAAAGCGAGTCTCAAGTTCACGGTTTGCGTTATCAACCGCATTTTGTGCTTCGTTCATTTCTACTTCAGATACAATATCAAATGAAGGCATTGGTTTTCTCCTAACTATTCAATCTTAATTTTTATGACGCAATTATAACGCTAAAACTATAAATCTTTACATTTTTCTGCATCTTGTTCAGGTGCGATACTCATTTAGTTTGATATACTCAAGTTTCTTTTTTAAGCGACTCTAGGATTTTACGTGACAAGGCGTGTTTACCAAGCAGTTTTTTTGCTCAGCATCGTGGCGTTTACTTTTTTATTTGCCAAAGAAATAAAAGGCGCAGCTAACCTATTTCCACACATTGATAAAGTAGCCCATTTTGGGATTTTTTTTGTGCTTGCCGTTATTATGGATAAAGCGTTTAAGCTTCCTTTATACGCACAAGTTTTATTATTAGCCGGTTACGGTGCATCAATTGAAATAATGCAAGATGCACTTCCCTATAGGCAAGCCTCTATTGGCGATTTTATCGCTGATTTTGCGGGTGCTGCTAGCTACTTTTTACTAAGAGTAATTTTTACTCCTCGCAAAAAGAATCCCTATGACTAACATTTTAATTATAGGTGATGGCGCTATAGGCCTATTAATGAGTCACTTTTTAAGTAAAGAAAATACGGTACATGTTTTAACACGCAAGCCAACCTGCAATACCCGTTTTTATAGCCGTACAAATGCCCCGTCACATAAAATTAATGCACGCTTTATTAATTTAGGTGAACTGGCGCAGCAACCTAGTTATGATATTGTTATTTTTACGGTTAAAGCTTTTCAGGTTCAAGACTCGTTTGCACAAGTAAAACCTTACCTAGCTAATAATTCAACACTGGTAATTTCTCATAATGGAATGGGAAATATTGAAGAACTAATGCCTCAGTTACACACTCAGCAAGCACTTTACTTTTTAACCACCAGCATGGCCGGATTTAAGTCTAATCCGTACATTGTGCAACATACCGGTGAAGGACAAAGCGTGATTGGTGGCTGTAACAACCTCGCAGTTAAAAACCCACAATGTATATCACCACTACTCCAAGCAATCCCAAACTTAAAAGTAGTTAATAACATTGAGCAGCTTCGCTTTGAAAAGCTACTGGTTAATGTGGCTATTAACCCGCTAACTGCGCTTCATAATATAAAAAATGGCCAATTACGCGTTCCTATATTTAGCGCAACTATAATGAGCTTGCTCTATGAGGGCTGCAGAGTTGCTAATGCGCAAGGATTGAATATCGCTTTAGCTGATGCATTGAATAATGCTTACACCGTAATGGCACTTACCGCTGAAAATTATTCGTCAATGCAACAAGATATTGCTAATAACAGGCCAACAGAAATAATGGCCATTTGTGGGTATATTAGCGAGCAAGGCAAACGCTACAACATTAATACCCCTACAAATAATGAGCTACTTGCTAAAATTCAGGCAAAAAAAAGCGTGGTATAAACCACGCTTTCATAAACTATTAACCCGTAACTTACTAACTTATTTCTTAAGGGCGATACACTTTAACTGTTGTAAACCCTTGCTCGTGCAAAATAAGCGCTTGCAACTGGCTCATTACACCTCTATCGCAATACAGGTAATAGTCTTTATCTTTTGGTAGATCGCCAAATTTAGTAGCTAAACGGAAAAACGGTAAGTGGATTACTTCAATACCTTCAATTTCAAGCGGCGCGGCATCTTCTTCTTCTGGTGAACGAATATCAACAACCACAGAGCCAGGCGGTAAATCGGCAACCGATTCAGCCTCTTTTAGCTCTTGCTTGGCTTCTACGTCGATATCACGAACATCCATAACACGCGCGTTATCTATAACGGTATCAAGTACATCAAAGTCGAACTTTTCTTCTTCGCCTTTAATCACGTCTATTTTTGCTTTTACCGTTGGCTTTTTAGATATAACACCACAGTATTCTGGCATAGTTTCAGCCATTTCAGCGGTACCAATTTGGCGCGCAATATTAATAATCTCTTGCTTATCGTGCTGAATAAGCGGACGTAAAATAAGCGTTTCGGTTACGCGGTCAATAACACTTAAGTTAGCCAACGTTTGGCTAGACACCTGCCCAATACTCTCACCCGTTACAAGTGCTTGAATATTTAGCTTTTCGGCCACTGCGCTACCGGCACGCATCATCATACGTTTAAGGACAACGCCCATTTGGCTGTTCTCAACGTTTTCTAAAATTTCGGCAACAACAGGTTCAAAGTCTACCGTTATAAATTTGACTTTGTGGGTAGAGCTGTACTTTTTCCATAAAAAGTAACTGGCTTGTTTAACGCCAATTTCATGGGCAGCACCACCTAAGTTGAAGAACAAAAAGTGCGTACGCGCACCTTTTCGTATCATTTGGTAGCTAGCAACACCTGAGTCAAACCCACCCGACATTAACGACAGTACATCTTCTTGAGTTGGCAAAGGGAAGCCCGCCATACCCAAATGTGTTTGCGTTACAATGTAGGCTTTGTCGTCTTTGACTTCTAGGCGAATAGTCACCTCTGGGCGGCTAAGTTTTACGCGGGCACCTTCAACGTGTTGGTTTAAACCACCACCAACGTAACGCTCTAAATCGGTTGATGTAAAGTCGTGTTGGCCTATACGTTTTGCACGTACGCAAAATGTTTTACCCGCAATTGTGTGGCCAATTAATTCAAAGGTTTTTTGATAAATTTCGTCCAAAGTACTAAATTCGACTTCGGTCACTTCAATAAATTGCACTATACCTGGAATGCGTTGCAAACCATCAATAAAGTCTAACCGAGTTTGCGCATCAGTTAATTTGGTAACAACTGAAATGTTATCCCAGTTGTTTCTTACTTGTACTTTTTCGTCAATACGACGCAATACAATTTTAATGTTATTTTCTAACACTTTAGTAAAGCGTTTACGAACCGAGCGGCTTTTGATAGCTATTTCGGGGTGTAGTTTGACGATAAATTTAAGCATAGTTCACTCTTAGACTGCGGGAATTCGCGCTCCCAGGCATTTGGCGCGCGATTATAGCAAAAATTTTAACGTCTAGGAAACAGCCAATAAATGAGGCGTTATGCTACTGCCGGTGCTTGCTGTGCAAGTGCCGTGTACTTTTCGCGAAGTTGGTTCATCTGTACGCTGCTTTTTTCTGTACTGTAAGCTCTAAATAAAGCCAATACTTTTAAAATACCATAATAAATATCTTGCTCAGCCAACGAACCACTGGGTCTTCGTGCTTTTATGTAAGGTGTCCAAAAGCTAACGGTTAATTTAAGTGTGTGTGCTAATTCGGTCACGTCTTGTTCGTCAATGGCGATCATGCCTTTATCTCGCAATCCCAAAATAACGTTACGAACTTGCTCTAGTAACTCAAGCTGAAAATCAATATACGCTTGTTTTAAGTCGGTATCTCTAGAGAGGATATCGCCAAGGTTGTCGTAAAAAAAGTGAAAACGCCACATAAGTTCAAATAGCGAGTCGAGATAAGCAGTTAAATGACTAAATGCATCGTCGTCTTTATCAATAGGCTTAAAATGTGTACTTAAATGATCACGGTAAAGCGCAAAAATATGGCGAATAATGTCTTCTTTATTTTTAAAATGATAATAAAGATTACCCGGACTCATCCCTAAGCTCGATGCAATATGATTAGTTGTTATTGCACGTTCACCATTTTCATTAAACAACGAAATACTGGTGTGTATTATTTTTTCCTTGGTATTCATATGCTAATACTCAAATAGTCTACTGGCTACATTACACTCAAATTTGGATAGGCAGTATAAACAAAATTAACAATTAAAACACTCCCCTTACAACTAGATCGTGTTGACCTTAATGGATTGAAAGTTATTCAACATAAAAGACGACTTAACCACAGCGACTAGTTTGAAACCAAAAAAGCGAGCTATAAATAGCGTTATGCCTTTACAGCATATTCTCATCCTAAATAATCACTAAAATAATACCCACTAGCTGCACCTGCGACTGGGCTGCTTTGTACTGTAAACACTGTTAAACTACGCTAAAATTATAATTTGTGAACCTTATGAACGTTACTGCAATTTACCCCGGCACTTTTGACCCACTCACTAATGGGCACACAGACCTTATACAGCGCGCTGCTAAAATGTTTGATACTGTTTTGGTTGCCGTTGCTAATAACCCAAGTAAACAGCCATGTTTTAACCTTGAAGAGCGTGTGGCGCTAGCAAACACAATATTAAGCCACCTAGATAACGTAAAAGTTATTGGTTTTTCTGGATTACTGGCCGATTTAGCACGCGATCACAATGCACACGTACTTATTCGCGGTATAAGAGCGGTGTCTGACTTTGATTATGAATTTCAATTAGCCAATATGAATCGCCGCCTAAACCCCGATCTTGAAAGTGTATTTTTAACACCGGCTGAAAAAAATTCTTTTATTTCATCTACTTTAGTTAAAGAAGTAGCGCGTCATCAGGGTGATGTAAGCGAATTTGTAGACCCTATTATTGTAAAAGCACTTAAAGATAAAGTAGGCTGTAGTGCTAATTAAGCCTAGTGAAATGCTTTACCAAAGCAAAAAATTTAGAGGTATGTAGCCTCTAGCGATACATTAAACATGTGTGGTTAGTTTTTTAGTTAACCACACCAGTTTTAATAAATCTTTATTTGTAACAAGTACAACGGCCATTGTGATATCAACAAGCGGCATTACTGACCCGTAAACTCCCCATAGCCACCAATAACCGCAATATGGGTTTACTATAAAATCAACATGCATTGCCAAAAAAAGCGTTGCGTTAACAGATAACCCCCCTACCAAGTAGTAAAAGCTAACAGGGATCACTCTCCCTAGGCTGAAACGCCAAATAATAATAGCCGCGATAGTAACCGCATCAAAAATAAATAACTGTAAATGCCTAAGTGGTGTATACATATCTATGTATAAACATAAGGTGTAAGAAACCATCATAATGAATGACAGGTAAGTTCGGCTATTATCGGTTTTATTAATAGCCGCAGACAAGTTATATAAAAAAGTGAAAACAAATAGCCACGTAGTAAAAATACCAAAAGGTTCAGCTATTGAAACCATCATCCAAAAGTAATCTTCCAAAAAACTCCCCGTTAAACAGCAACCTGTTTTTTACGATTTAGTACACTGTTTTTTAATTTAACCAAGCCTAAAATATCTTTATTGATAATAAGTACTAAAGCCATGATTAATTCGTCAAAAGGCATCAATAAACAGTATACCCCCCATAACCACCAAAATTTGTAATTCTGATTAATTCCATTATCGATATGCATGGCTAAAAAAAGCGATGCGTTAATGCATAGCCCTAAAATTAAATAGTAAAAAGCAATGGGAGGTACTTTGACAAAACAAAAACGCCAAATAAAAATAACGGCAATGGTAACTACATCAAAAGCTAACACCTGAAGGTGGACAGAGTATTGGCTTATATCTATATATAAACTCAACGTATAAGAAACCATCATAATGAATGAAAGTTGAGTTCGGCTATTATCGGTTTTATTAATAGCCGCAGACAAGTTATATAAAAAAGTGAAAACAAACAGCCAAGCAATAAAAATTCCATAAAGCTCACCGATAGAGACCATAAACCAGAAGAAGTCTTCCAATCTATTCCCCATTACATAACTGCCTGTGTTTTACGATTTAACATACTATTTTTTAATTTAACTACCCCTAAAAAATCTTTATTGGCAATAAGTACTACAGCCATAATTAAATCGACAAGTGGCATAACTGATCCGTAAACTCCCCATAACCACCAATATCCATCATATAGCTTTACAATTGATTCAATATATAGCGCCATAAAGAGAGTCGCATTTATAGTGAGACCTACTATCAAATAATAAAAGCCAATAGGGATAACCTTACCAAAGTACAGTCGCCAAATAAAAATAACGACAATAGTGACAACATCAAAGGCAAATAACTGTAAATGAACTGATGGCGTATATGCATCTATGTACAAATTCAACGAATACGAAATCATCATAATGAATGACAGTTGAGTGCGGCTATTATCAGGTTTATTAATAGCCGCAGACAAGTTATACAAAAATGTAAAAACAAATAGCCATGTAATGAGTATGCCAAAGGGCTCAGCAATTTCAGCGAGGCTAAAAAAAATGTTTTCCAAAACACTACCCATTACCTAGCCACCGGTATTTTACGATTCAGTAAAATATTTTTTAATTTGACCAACCCTAAAATATCTTTATTAGCAATAAGTACTACAGCCATTATGAAGTCAACAATAAGTGTTGAAAAGCCATAAAGCATCCACAACCACCAAAATTCGTAATTTAGATTTACCATTATATCAATATGCATGGCCATAAAAAGCGATGCGTTAATGCACAGCCCAACGATTAAATAATAAAAGCCAATAGGAATTACTTTGCCTAAGCACAACCGCCAGATAAAAATAACGGCAATAGTGACCACATCAAAGGCAAATAATTGTAGATACAGTAATGGAGTATACATGTCTATGTACAAACTCAACGTATAAGAAACCATCATAATGAATGACAGTTGAGTGCGGCTATTGTCAGGTTTATTAATAGCAGCAGACAAGTTATATAAAAATGTAAAAACAAATAACCATGTAATAAGTATGCCTAAGAGCTCGCTAATTTCAGCGAGACTCCAAAAGAAGTCCTCCAAAAAACTCCCCATTACCTAGCCACCGGTGCTTTTAGATTCAACACAACATTTTTCAATTTAACCAAACCTAAAATATCTTTGTTCATAATGAGAACTAAAGCCATTATTATATCACTAGAAACCTGTCCAATAGCATACAACCCCCAAACCCACCAATAATCATAATTAGCCAAAACAGCATAATCGTAATGCATAACCAAAAACAGCATAGCGTTAAGACTCAAACCAAGAGTAAGATAATAATATGCAATTGAGTAAGGCGCTTTGTAAAAGTGTGAAAAGGTCACGATTGCAAAAATAGCAACCACGTCAGATAGAGCAAAATCTAAATAAAACGAAGTCGTAATAATTACTTGCGCTTTTCCCATTATTAAGGTCAGCGTATAAGACACCATCATTATTAAAGACAGGAACATAGCGCTTCTGTTTTTAACATTTATGCTTATTGTTAAATTATAAAGAAATGCAAAAGCAAAAAGCCATGTGATAAAAATACTCAAATGGGCGTTGATTGAACCAAGTATTAATGTTGCATGTTCAAGCATTTATACACTTCGACTCAATTTTTTATATATGCATAATTTTGCTTTAACTAAACCTAAGAAATCTTTTTTAATGAAAAAAACAGCAACCATAGCAAAGTCGTTAAAGTTAACTAGCCAAGAATAAACTATTGTAAAAAGCCAAGGCTCGTAGTTGTTATAAACCACAGTATCTAAATGCATTCCTAAAAATAGGATGGCATTCACTGAGAGTCCCACTAATAAATAGGCAAATATAAGCCTCTCTTTAATAATTAAATTAAGTACCACTAGGGCAAAAATAGTGGCCATATCAAAATAAAAAAAATCGAGGTACAGTACTGTTTGAATATCTATAAAAAGGCTTGAGAGATATGAAACAGTCATCACTAGCGATAACCAAACACGCTTTTTGTCAGGCTTATTAATGCTAGAAACGAATGAGTACAAAAAAGCCATTAAAAAACCCCACTGCACCAATGCCCCAATATAAAAACTTACATCTGGACTTAATACTAGGTCATCTAACATGGCAATCGCTTACATAGTAAGAGCCGACAGTTCTGGCCGGTAAGTACATATTTAATTGGATGGGTTTATATATGCTTAAAACCAAGTAGGACAAAAAAGACATTAAAAAATACCCCATTGTACTAATGCGCTAATTTACGTAGATAGTTGGGGCTAGTTTTAAAGCGTTTCATGATTTTGTTGTTTACCAAATTTAAGGAGTATGCTTTTATTTTACAGTCTAAAGCTGAGTGACAGTAGATTAATACTTTATAATGGCTGGTAGTCGTACCATAGTCACTTGGAGGAAAGTTACCGCACTTTGATGTATGCTTTGACGTTTTTTCATCGCAAAAATAAAAATGAATTTTAAGCTAGGGCTCTTTTGGATTAGCGCTTGGATTTAGTAATGTTCTGATTACATTTTTAAGTTTATGCAGCCCTAAAATATCTCTATCAACTATTAATGCAACAATCATAATGATGTCTATTGAGTTCACAGTATACATGTAAACCTCCCAAAACCACCAATGATATTTATTGCCATAAATGTCAGTGTCTAAATGCATTAATAAGAAGAAGATGCTATTTATGCTGAGACCTATCAACAAATATAAGAACGATGGAGTGGTTTTTTTTACAAATTTATAAACAATTGTAAGGGCTGTTATCGTGGCGATATCATACAGGGCAAAATTTAAGTTGAGTGAATTTTTAATTGAAAGCCATGTAAAAAAGTAATCTGATAAGGAGTATGAACACATCATAACAAAAGAACTGAGTAACAGGGTTGTGCCTCTTTTCACATCCAGTGAATAAACAAATACATTAAAAAAGAAGGCCATTAAAAACCCCCACATAAAAAATGCGGAGAGAGAAAACAACCCAAATAACTCTTGTAAAAACATTTAACGCCTTAAGTTATCACTTTGGTTTAATCATGTCAGGTGGAAGAGTAGCAGCACGGCTTAAATCAGCACTGGCCGCACTTAAACCTTCTTGCGAGAAACTTACTGTATCAGATTGTAGGGTTTTAGTGCTAGTAGTTTGTTCAGCCGCAGGCTGTAATTGTTGTGTTTTGTTGTATGCTTGCATTTGCACTTGGCTGTTAGCTGAAATTTGCATGTAATTGATCCTTATAAAAGTTTAAATTTAATTGGCGTAAAACTAAATCACACCATTGTGTAGGTATATGCACTACTCATGGTGGTAGTTGCTATTTTATAACTACGTAACCAATAGCAAGCTATATACCAACTTTTATTTAAATTTTATTTTTAAGTAAATTACTGGTAATTGAAACAATCAAAACACATCCGACCAGACAAGCTCAGACATAAAAAAACGCACAGGGGTAACCGTACGTTTTTTGTATCCAGGGAGTTTAAGCCACGAATTTAAACGGGATCGCCGCTTTGTTACTTGGCTTTAAAATATATTCCATTGCCACTTCGTCACAGTTTTCTTTACGAAGGCACAATTCACAATCTTTCATCACTTTTTCAGGCAAGCTGTCTTTACTGCAAAAAATAAAATCTTGTTTTTCAAAAAAGTCTGGCAC
Organism: Pseudoalteromonas sp. S408; assembly: GCF_005886645.1. Classification (NCBI taxonomy): domain Bacteria; kingdom Pseudomonadati; phylum Pseudomonadota; class Gammaproteobacteria; order Alteromonadales; family Pseudoalteromonadaceae; genus Pseudoalteromonas; species Pseudoalteromonas sp. S408. Next base: position 244,414 of record NZ_PNDY01000013.1, read on the forward strand.
GCGAGTAAGTACAATTACGCGATTAAGTGCCAATTTTTTGGCTTTTATTAGCAAATGGTCAACTAATTGCCGCCCTTGCCCAGTCACCGCACTTTGCGGGTCAATACCCAAAGAGCGTATCTCTGCAAGGCCTGTATCGTATATATACAGCGATGCACAGCCCGACACCTTGCCGTCTATTTCGGTTACAGCAAATTCATTAATTGAATGCACCATATCACTTTTTGCACGCGGCAAATTTTCGCCGACGGTTGCCCAATGTTGGATAAGCTTTGCAATCGATTCAACGTCGTCTAGGTTGGCATCACGAACCGTTATCTGCTGTTTTTTTTTGGCTGCTTTAATTGCGCTAGTGACTTGCTCAATAGAGGTACCGCCAATTGCTTGACGCGCTTTAATACAGGCGTCTATTTCAAGTACCGGATATACGTCGTCTTCAAATACATCATTTACTGATTTATATTGCTCAAGTGAGAGCTCCTCAAGCGTTTTATCCTCACTTATTGCAAGCTGTACTAACACCCCGACAATATGATGGCCTTCCCTAAAAGGTACCCCTTTAGCCACTAAGTAATCAGCCAACTCGGTTGCATTTGCATGGCCACCTTTTGCCGCAGCCAATGTACGCTCACCTTTTACTTTTACGCCTTTAATACACGCTTGTGCCATATGAATACAGGCAAGCCATGTTGGCATCGCATCAAAAATGCCTTCTTTGTCTTCTTGCATATCTTTGTTATAAGCAAGTGGTAATGCTTTAAGGGTCATCATCATGGCGCTAAAGGCACCAAATACACGGCCTGTTTTACCACGAATAAGCTCAAGTGCATCTGGGTTCTTTTTTTGCGGCATTAAAGACGAGCCAGACGTAACATTGTCGGCAAGCTCAATAAAGCCCGCTTCACCTGAGTTATAAAAAATTAAATCTTCAGACATACGCGATAAATGAATCATTGAAATTGAAGCACAACTTAATAACTCAACAACAAAATCACGGTCTGAAACGCCATCCAAGCTATTTTTTGTTGCTCCTGTGAAACCTAACCCTTGTGCAAGTGTTTGGCGGTCAATTGGGTAAGCAGTGCCAGCCAACGCGCCACTGCCTAGCGGACAATAGTTCATACGGGCTTTAGCGTCTTGCAAACGGCTTTCGTCGCGTTCTAACATTTCAACATACGCCATACACCAGTGGCTAAATAGTACGGGTTGTGCACGTTGTAAATGGGTATAACCTGGTAAAATAGTCCCCAGTTCACGTTCGGCTAACGCAATAAATTCAGCTTTTAATTGCGCAATGGCTTTTAAAATATGATCGGCAGTATCACGGCACCATAATCTAAAGTCGGTGGCCACTTGGTCATTTCGACTTCGGCCTGTGTGTAACTTTTTAGCTAGGTCACCCACTTTTTCGATTAAAGCGGCTTCAACATGTGAATGAATATCTTCAGCACCTGAGGTAGCTACAGCGGTTGGATCTGCTTTTACCTCTTCGAGTAACTCGTATAATGCCGATACTAATTCTTTGTGCTCATCGCTTGATAACACGTTCACTTGTTCAAGTGCGCCAGCCCATGCCACAGAGCCAATAATATCTTGCTCTGCTAATTGGTAGTCAAATGGAAGAGAGTCGTTAAATTGCTTAAACGCCTCGTCTGGACCCGTAGAGAAACGTCCGCCCCATAATGCCATGAAATATCTCCAAACCCTGTAATGCCCCTTTTACAAGGGGCGTAAAATTTACTTTTTAGACAACGCCGAAATTCTGCTTGAAAGCGAGAACAAACGAATAAAGCCTTCAGCATGTGATTGGTCATACACATCGTCTTCGCCAAAGGTTGCAAAGTCTTCGCTGTATAGGCTGTTAGGTGATTTTTTCTGAACCGCAGTCACTTGGCCTTTATAAAGCTTAAGTACCACTTCGCCCGTTGCTAGTGTAGACAGCGCTTCTGCACCGGCTAAAATAGAATCTTTAAGTGGCGTAAACCAACGTCCGTCGTACACTAAGTGCGAAAATTCGCCGCCTAATACTTCTTTCCACTTACGGCTTGATTTATCAAGTACCAGCTCGTCTATTGCTTGAAGCGCCGCCATGATCACAGTACCACCTGGGGTTTCGTAACAACCGCGTGATTTCATACCGACTAAACGGTTTTCGACTATATCTACACGGCCAACACCATGCGGTGATGCAATGTCGTTTAATTTAACTAAACAATCATAAGGTTTAAGCTCTTCGCCATTTACAGCAACCACTTCACCTTCAACTACTTTTAATGTTACAAGTTCGGCTTTATCTGGGGCTTGCTCTGGAGAGTTTGTCCAGGTCCATACTTGATCGCTAGGCTCACACCATGGATCTTCAAGCTCGCCACCTTCGTGCGAAATATGCCATGCGTTTGCATCACGGCTGTAAATTTTTGTTGCAGAGGCAGAGCACGGAATATCACGCTCGGCTAAGTAATCTAATAGTGATTCACGGCTTGATAAGTCCCACTCACGCCATGGCGCAATAACTTTTAGCTCAGGTGCAAGCGCTGCAAAACACGATTCAAAACGTACTTGGTCGTTACCTTTACCCGTACAACCATGTGAAAGTGCATCAGCCCCAACTTTACGTGCAATCTCTACTTGCGCCTTAGCAATAATTGGGCGCGCCATAGACGTACCAAGTAAATACGTACCTTCGTAAATAGAACCCGTTTTAAGCGTTGGGTAAATGTAGTCACTTACCATTTCGTCTTTTAAGTCAACTACGTAACACTCAGATGCGCCCGAAGCAATCGCTTTTGCCTCTACACCTTCAAGCTCTTCTGCGCCTTGGCCTACATCGGCAACAAACGCGATTACCTCACAACCGTAGTTTTCTTTTAACCATGGCACGATAGCCGATGTATCTAGACCACCTGAATAGGCTAAAACGACTTTTTTAATTGAACTCATAGGTGTTCCTTAACAAAATTTGGATTTAGTAATGTAACTAGCAGAGCATTTTGCGCATGCATGCGATTTTCTGCTTGTTGAATAATTTTAGATGCTGGGCCATCCATTACCTCAGAAGTAATTTCAAACTCACGGTGTGCCGGTTGACAATGTAATACCGTAGTCGCCCCAGTTTGATCTAGCAATGCTTGGTTTAGCTGATAAGGCATGTATTTTTCTTTAACTTGCTCAAGCGGGGTATCGTCCCCCATTGAAACCCATGTATCGGCGTAAACAACGTTTGCGCCAACTGCCGCTTCTACACGGTCACTTACCATGACAGATGCGCCATTCATTGCTGCGATTTGCTCAGCCTTTTTAAGAATTTGCGAATCAGGCGAACACCCTTTTGGCGTTACCGCTACAAAATCGGTGCCCAGTGTTGCGGCAAGTAACATAAGTGAATGGGTCACATTGTTACCCTCGCCGAGGTAAGCCACTTTAAGTTCGCTCACATCGCCATGCACTTCTTGAAGGGTTAAAAAATCTGCCAGTGCTTGGCACGGGTGGTACAAGTCACATAAGCTATTAATCACAGGCACAGAGGAGTATTCACCTAACGTTGTTAATGTGATGTGCTGATTAACACGCGCTACAATACCATCTGCCCATGTAGAAATATTTAGTGCAAAATCTTTTACCGATTCACGTGCGCCCATAGCGCCATTTTGCTGATCTAAATAAACCGCATGACCACCTAAACGATTAATACCAATATCAAACGATAAACGTGTACGTAGGCTTTGCTTTTCAAAAAGTGTAACAACTGACTTACCCGCTAGTACTTGGCTGTATTTCTCGGGATTTGCTTTTAAATCACGCGCTAGCTTTAATAAATTAAGTGCGCCTTGTTGGTCTAACTCTAGACCCGTTAAAAAATTCTCTAACATGGTAACCCTATGGTGTAATCTTTGTTCCGACATGCTCGCCTTGCAGCAAAACAGTTAAATTTTCTGGCTTTTGCCAGCTGGAAATATACACACCGCGTCGTAAGTGTAGGGCAGCGTGAAGACTGGTCTTAACTTTGACCTCCATCCCGCCCACAATTACTCCCTCTGCAATTAAAGTCTCAATGTGTTTTGTGTCAAGGTAATGTAACGGCTGCTTATTAGCGTCAAGTACGGCCTCTACATCGGTCATAAAAATAAGCTCTGCATTTAAATTATTAGCAATAGCGGCCGCAGCCTCGTCAGCATTAACGTTGTACCAAAGTCCTTGTTCATCAAATCCTATTGAGCTAACAATAGCTAGGCGCCCGACGTTTAGTAAATCGTTAATAATAGAGTCATCGTTGCTTTCGCACTTACCTACTAAACACAATGCTTTGAGCTTTTGCGATGCAGTTACGCCTGCTTCATAAAGGCTTAAGCCAACAGGCTTGTGGCCAGCAGAAATAGCTTGAGCCATTAGCTGCTTGTTTGCACACCCTGCAAGTGCACCGACTATATGCGGCATTTGTTCAGCAGGGCTAATACGTAAACCTTGATGTTTAGCACTAACAAAACCTGCCTCTTTTAACCATGTATCGACTAATGCCCCACCACCATGCACAATTACAAAGTTATGGTTTGGCTGATTAGATAACACTTCAAATAACGCGTGAGCTGCATTTTCAGTATTAAGTACAGCACCGCCAAGCTTAATAACCCACGTTTTTTTACTCATTAAAACGCTCCTTTTAAGCCTGTGGTATGGTTTAAACCCATAGATAAATTAATACATTGCAGAGCTTGCCCCGCAGCACCTTTAAGTAGGTTATCGATTGCCGCAACAACAATTAATTGCGAGCCTTGCTGTTGCCACCCAATATCAACGTATGGCTGCTTTGCAACCCCTTTGATTGATGGAATTTTATTGCCTAACAAACGAATTAAAGGCTCTTTTGAAAGCACATCATAAGCCGTTGCTACTTGCTCACTTGTCACCTCAGGTTTTAGTTGCACGTAAATCGTTTCTAAAATACCGCGAGTAAAGTTACCTAAATGAGGTGTAAATAAAACCTTATGGCCCAGGTGCTGTTCTATTTCTGGTCCGTGACGGTGGTTAAATAAACCATATGGCGCTAGCGATACTTCACAAAAATGAGTACCTACACTGGCTTTACGCCCTGCGCCGGTAACACCCGATACTGCATTAATAATAATAGGTTGTTCGCTCAGTAAGCCTGCGAGCTGTAGTGGCTTTAACGCATTCAGTGCCGCTGTAGGGTAACAACCCGCAACAGCCACTAACTTTGCATTTGCAATTGCATTGCTATTCCACTCTGCTAAACCGTATGCAGATTCATTTAGCAGCTCAGGGTGGTTATGTTCAAAGCCATAATAAGTAACGTAATCGTCATTACTTGCTAGGCGGTAACCACCCGATAGGTCAAACACCTTTTTGCCCATCGCTAAAAATTGCGGCGCTAAATCTACACTGACTTTATGGTCGGTACACAGGCATACGTAATCTGCATTCGCGTTAATGTCGTCAAACGCTGATTTTGTAAGAGGAAGTAAAGGAATATCAAGTAAGCCTAAGTGTTCTGGGTATAAATCACTCAGTAATTTATGTTTGTCTAGGCTACCTTCAGATACATAACAACCTGATAAAGTTAAATTTGGGTGTTTAGCAATAAGGCTTGCTAGTTCTGCGCCGCTGTAACCACTTGCGCCAATAATCACTACATTCATTATTTACTCGTTATCTTAAAATTTATTACTACTTACTTATGTGTTCGCTTACACTAGCTTAGGTGCTAATTAAGTCTTATTTATTAATGAATTTTGATTATCGTCGCATTATCTTCATGGTGTTACTTAATATATTTATGCTTAAAAAGTGAATTGATATTCATCATAAATACTTTTATATTGTTATGCAATTAAATTGAATAATTATTTTGGGAATTTTTATGTCTCTGCCTTCGTTTATTTCTATGTATCAGCAATTAATTGCAGCCCCTTCTATTAGTGCGATTGAAGACAGTCAATGTATGAGCAATAAAAGTGTTATCGAGTTACTTGCACAATGGTGTGAAACTCTTGGCTTTACGTGTGAAATAATAGAACTTGAAGGTAAAAAAGGGCGTTATAACTTATTAGCAAAACGCGGCATTGGCGATGGCGGTTTAATGCTTGCTGGGCATACCGATACAGTACCGTTTGATGATAGCCGCTGGAATCATAATCCGTTTAAATTAACCGAACTCAATAACAAACTCTATGGTTTAGGCAGCATTGATATGAAAGGATTTTTTGCTTTTGTGCTGCAAGCTATAAGCGAGTTAGATGAAAAACAACAAACGCAACCTATTTTAATACTTGCTACCGCCGATGAAGAAACAACAATGGCAGGTGCTCAACAAATTTGTCAGCACCCAAATTTAAAACCAGCGCGCTGTATTATTGGTGAACCCACTGATATGACACCGGTATTTACACATAAAGGCCATATGAGTACAGCTATAAGGGTCGTTGGTCGCTCTGGGCATAGCTCCGATCCCGAACGTGGTCTAAACGCCATTGAAGTTATGCATAAAGTGACTTCAAAATTACTGATCTTGAAAGAGCAATTAAAGAATAAGTATTCACTAAATCACTTTAAAATACCTTACCCTACTTTAAATTTAGGTAATATTCATGGTGGCGACAACGCAAATAGAATATGTGGTTGTTGTGAAATGCATATTGATATGCGCCCACTGCCAGGGCTTAGCGTGCAAGAGTTGCAAGCTTTGCTTCTTGATGCAACAAAAGAGATTAACGAACAATATCCTAACTCAGTGAGTGTAATTGACCTACACGAGCCAATACCGGCATTTACAGGCCATACCGACAGTGCGCTAGTTCAACTTGCAGAAAAAATAGCAGGCCAAAAAGCCATTGCTGTTAATTACTGTACAGAAGCCCCGTTTATTCAACAATTAGGCTGTGAAACCATTGTTATGGGGCCGGGTTCAATCAACCAAGCGCACCAACCTGACGAATTTTTAGCAATGGAAAAAATAAAGCCCTCACAGCACATCATTAGCAATATTATAAAAGCCTGTTGCTTTTAACTAAGCAAAAAAAGACGCGAAATAGCGTCTTTTTTATAAATGCGGCATTTACTATTTCATGTATTTGCTTAAATACTTTTTAAATACAGGGTCTGTTTTAGCAAGCTCTTTTTGCTCAGCTAATATCTCTTTTAAAATCACACCCGAGGTTAGCGGGTTAGCCAGTACAACCCTAAACACAACCGTAGGTTGATTATCGTATTGAGCTGGGGTCAAACGAGTACGCGACACAAACGATCGACCTGACTCACGCTGGCGTTTTTGCATACTGGCTGTAAAACGATTTAGTGAGGCAAAAATATCAATCCGTGTTTTTTCATCTGCCTCAGCAATCGCTTGTTTTATTTGTTTAGGCACATAGCGATAAGTAAGCAAGCACAGTTCAGGTTCTGAAATAAGCTCGAAATCTTCATCTGCTTTGATTAAATCAGCAAAGTATTTTGCTTTTTTAATGCTTCTATCGATTAGCATTTCATAGCCTTTACGGCCAATAACACGTAAGCAAGCATGCACTAACATAGCCATACCTGGGCGGCTACCTTCGAGTGTGTGGCTACCTAAATCTTTAGAGCCCTTACGCAATATATACTCAGCATGGTGTTCTATTGCATCGGTTGCTGCTGGGTCTTTAAATAACACCAAACCAGCCCCCATAGGTACATACATTTGTTTGTGGGCATCAATTGTTATTGAGTCTGCTCGCTCAATACCATTCAACAAAGGACGGTACGTGTTCGATAACAACGTTGCTCCGCCCCATGCTGCATCAACATGAAAATGACAGTTAATTTCTTGCGCTAAATCAGCCATTTCGTTAAGCGGATCGATATTACCGGTTTCGGTTGTACCTGCAACACCAATAATTGCCATTACTTTAATGCCTTTAGACTCTAGCTCGCGAGCTTTATCTCGCATGGCATTTACATCGACTTTATTGTCATCCGTTGTTTTTATACCAATTAAGTTGTCGCGCCCTAGCCCTAATAAATCAACCGATTTCCCTAGTGAGTAATGGCCTCGCTCTGAAATTAAAACCGCGAGCCCTTTATACCCATAATGAAGCATACCAGCCACTAGCCCTTGGGCTGCAATACCTGTGAACTCGCCATCTGGTTTTAATAAACGATTTCGAGCAATCCAAAGCGCAGTAATGTTTGCAACCGTGCCACCAGAGCAAAATGCGCCAAGTGAGGTTTTAGCGCTGTGCATCCATTTAGAATAGAACGCATCATTTTGGCCATAGGCTAAATGATGCATCATACCAAGTACTTGGCGCTCTAAGGGGGTAAATGCCTTGGATGTCTCTATTTTTACTAAATTTTGATTTAGTCCCACCATCAATTTTGATAGAGGTAATAAAAAATGTGGCAGTGCAGAGGTCATATGGCCAATAAAACTTGGTGCAGCAGTATGCACAGAATGCGCAACAAGCTGCTCCATTATGTCTTGAGCATAAGCAGATACAAATGTTGGATCTTCCGGGATCACCGCAGATTGAAAGTCTTTTTCAATTTCATGTAAGGGTTTTTCAATTGCCGCTATATTTTCGTTTAAAAACCCTGCTAAATTACTCGAAATTTCAAGCTCTATTTTGCTTAAAGTTGAGTCAGGCGCTTCAGGTACAGTAAATATACGCTTAAGGCTTTCTTTAGAGGCGACGGCACAACGCTTTTGATCCATCTTAATACCTAGTGTGTGTGTTGCTAAAACACCTGTTTAACTAGTAAAAACGCCCAATTATGGCGGTAAGTTAAGCAATAGTGTTTCTAAATAATTGCGCTAACTGTACTGCAATATAAGTAAAATGTCTCGTTAAAAGCCTTAAAAGCAACAACACGCATGACAAAAAAGTGTTAATTTAATTAAAATTTTATTTAACTGAATAAATACTAATTTTTTATTGGGCAATTTGGTATTTTAAGTATAATAAAAAAAACAACAAAAAAGGGACAGACATGCTTAAGGGAAGAGTAAAAGTGAGCTGGTTAGTAGCCGGTTTTGCTTTATTTTTAGTCAGTTTAGTTGTCTATATCTATTACACCTACCAAACAACCCGCGCTGAAATTATGGAGTCTGTCGATGCTCGTCTACTTAATGCCGCAGCCACTGTAAAGCATATACTAGGTGATGATTACCTAAATACCATGAATCAAAACGGCCAAATTAATTTTATTGATTATGAAGTCAAAAGCAGGCAGCTTTCAGAGTTTGCACAAGCACTGGATGTTGAATATGTATATGCGATGATATTAAAAAACAACCGCGTATACTTTACTGCATCTAGCTATACTCAAGACGATATGAGCAATGGCAAAATAACGCAATATTTAGATATATACCCAGAAGCAACCAATCTCAACATAAGCGCTTTTTACTCCACAGAACCAGTATTTGAAGTTTCAGCGGATCAGTGGGGGCATTTTAAAACGATATTTATTCCTTACGTAGATACTCGAACAGGTACCACTTACCTTACCGGCGCCGATATAACGATTAACGACCTAAACCAAAAGCTGAGTGAAAGCGTTTCTAAAGCAGCTGCTATGGCAAGCTTTTTCTTTTTTATAGCAGCGCTTGTTGCCGCTATTTATGTTTATTTACTCAAGCGTTCATTAGCAACTGACTCCAGTACCGGCTTTGATAACCACATTGCTTTGGAATATTTTCTCAAAAAAAGTAATAACCACCATATGCAACTAGCCGTTGTATGGGTGAACGAAATTGAGGATATAAATAGTTTTTACGGCACTGAAATTGGCGACCGAGTAATGAAAAATCTACTTATGCATTTTAAAAGCCGTTGCTCTACTCACTGTCATTTATATCGCTTAGCAACGAATAAACTGGTACTGCTTTCCCCCAAAGAAACACCTTATGAAGAACTTAACGACTTAATTGAAACCTATAATGCCAATACGCCTTTATTAACCGACCCATTCATATACATCACTTTATGTGCGGGCATTGCAACTGGCAATAAGTCACTATTACTTGAAAATGCTCATATTGCTGCCCTGCAAGCAAAACAAGGCAGACATACGGTTATTAATTATTCAAAAGCCCTACATGATGTTAAAACTCAATATCAATACAATGTAGAAATGGCTAAAGAAGTTCACGATGCGTTTGATAACAACCGAATTGTGCCCTACTTTCAACCAATAATAGATACCAAAAGTAATCAGGTAGTGCAGTATGAATGCTTGGCTCGGATGGTGACCGCAAGTGGAGAGATTTTAAAACCCGATGCGTTTTTAGATGTAGTTACTCGCTCTAGAATGGACGGGTTATTAACCCGCACTATATTTTCGCAGTGTATTAGTCGCTTTAGAAAGACTAATATTTGCTGGAGCTTAAATATAACAGCGCAAGATATGTTAGACCCAAGTTTAAACGAATATATTACTAACGAACTTAAACGTTATCCACACCCAAGCAATATCACTTTAGAGTTAATCGAAACGCAAGCCATTGCTAATTATTCAGAAGTGAAAGCCTTTATTTCTATGGTAAAAAGTAAAGGGGTAAAAGTCATTATTGATGATTTTGGAAGTGGCTATTCAAATATTTCAAATGTGCTTAAGCTAGAAGTAGATGGAATTAAATTAGATGGTGGATTGATAAAACAAATAATAAACGATAAAGACATTTACTTATTTATTGAGCATATAGCAGCATTTGCTAACCAATTAGATTTACAGCTCATTGCTGAATCTGTAGAAAACGCAGCCATAGTTAATGCGCTACAAAAAGCAAATGTGACGCTTATGCAAGGTAATTACTTTGCTTATCCCGCGCCACAATTCGCTATATCTGAAGATACTAATTTAGCCAGCTGAGTAAACTGTAACGACTAAATATTCTAGCCATACTTAGGTTAAATTGATGATAAGCCGATGACTTTGCTGACCGCTAGCCCAATACTTACGCTCAAACGGAGTGATTGCATCATCTGACTCATAAAGTGTCACTTCGCAGTGATTACCTGTAAGCGCAAGCGCTCTGGCAAACTCCTTTACATAAATATCCCAATTACTGCGAACCTCTAATTGCCCACCCAATTTAACAATAAACGGAAAAATAGCCGCACCATGCCATCTGCGCTGAATATGCTTTGATTTAGGCCATGGATTTGGGTAAAGCAAATAATGATGCGTAGGCTGCCAATTAGCAGCCACTGCTAAACGCCAAAAATCGTTTAAATCGGCTTGCACTAAGATATACTGCCCGCTATCAGTTTGCTTGTATTCTACGTCGTGCTTATCAAGTCGATGAGATGATTTATCAATACCAATCACCAACGCATCGGGGTGCCGTTTAGCTAAGTTCGCGCTACTTTCCCCCACACCACAGCATGAGTCTAAAATAAGTGGTCCATCAAATGCCCGCACCTTTTCATTAACCTCATCAAATGCCGCTTGCGTGTGTGCAGCAATGGGCTTTTTAAACTCGGCGCTTAAATGCTTATTTACTACTTCATCAAGCTTTTCATGAATACCAGCCTGATTAGATACAATACTTCGAGAATTTGCATCACTCATTAATGTCTTAGCCCCACACCTTTTCTGATTAATGTAAGCGCAACAGAAAATAACACTGTAATGAACACTAAAATAACACCCAATGCGACCGTTAAATCAACATCCGACACACCTAAAAATCCATACCTAAATGCGTTAACCATATAAATGATTGGGTTTATTTGCGATACGTTCTGCCAAAACTCAGGTAGTAACGTAATTGAATAAAATACACCACCTAGATACGTTAGCGGAGTAAGTATAAATGTGGGAATAATACTAATATCATCAAAACTATTAGCGTAAATAGCATTAATCAAACCACCTAATGCAAACACCGCAGAAGTTAAGATAACTGTTGCCATTATTACAAAAATATTATGTATTTGAATATCAACAAACAGTAGCGACACGCAGGTAACAATAAAGCCTACCATCATACCGCGCGTCATACCGCCTCCCATGTAGCCTAATACAATTATATAATTAGGCACCGGAGCAACGAGCAACTCTTCAATACTTTTTTGAAACTTGGTTGAATAAAAACTAGAGGCGACATTAGAGTATGAATTAGTTATAACCGACATCATAATTAAGCCGGGTACAATAAACTCCATGTAACTAAATCCGCCCATTTCACCAATACGCGAGCCAATTAAGTTACCAAAAATAACAAAATACAAACTCATTGTAATAGCTGGTGGTACTAAGGTTTGCACCCAAATACGTAAAAAACGAATACACTCTTTAATCCATATACTTTTTAAGGCTACGCCATATTTTAACATTTATTCGCCCCGCCCTTGCTCTAGTAATCCTACAAATAACTCTTCTAATCTATTGGCTTTGTTACGCATACTCAATACTGTATTACCTTGTGCTGTGAGCTCAGTAAATACCGCATTTAATCCTTGCGATTTTGCCACTTCAACCTCAATGGTATGATCGTCCGTCATAGTGTAGGTATACCCAGGTAATGTGACGGGCTTTGCTGGCATTTTTAAATCAAGCACAAAGGTTTCTTTATCAAGCTTTGCTAATAACGCTTTTATGGTGGTATTTTCTACGATGCGCCCACTATCGATAATAGCGATGTTTTTACACAGTAACTCTGCTTCTTCAAGATAGTGCGTGGTTAAAATAATTGTGACGCCTTGCTCATTAATTTTGCGTAAAAACTCCCACATAGAGCGGCGTAGCTCTATATCTACTCCCGCTGTTGGCTCATCTAAAATCAGCAGCTTTGGCTCGTGCATCAGTGCGCGTGCAATCATTAAACGGCGCTTCATCCCACCTGACAAAGTGCGCGCTTGTTTATCTTTTTTCTCAAGTAACCCAAGCTGAGCTAAATATTTATCTGCACGCTTATGTGCTTCACTGCGCGGCACACCGTAATAACCCGCTTGATTTACTAATATTTGGGTCAACGTTTCAAACTGGCTGAAGTTGAATTCTTGTGGCACTAAGCCTAAATGCGCCTTGGCAGCTTCAAGATGGGTATCGATATCGCAACCAAATACCTCCACTTTACCTTCAGTTTTATTAACCAAGGACGAAATAACACCAATGGTTGTTGACTTACCTGCGCCATTAGGCCCAAGCAACGCAAAAAAATCACCTTCTTCTACTTGTAAGTCAACACCTTTAACAGCCTCTACGCCGTTTTTGTATACCTTGGTAAGGCCTTCGATATTTAATGCAATACTTTGCTTACTCATTACTTACCCTCACCATAGCCCCAACGTTTTGTTAGAGCATGCTCAATGTTTAAATGATCTAAAATTCGCGCCACCATAAAATCAACTAAGTCTTCTATGCTTTGCGGTTTATGATAAAAGCCAGGCGCTGCGGGCATAATGGTTACACCCAATCGCGATAGCTTTAGCATATTCTCTAAATGGATCTCGCTAAAAGGCGTTTCGCGCGGCACTAAAATAAGCTGGCCACGTTCTTTAATCACCACATCAGCCGCACGCTCTAGTAAATTATCAGATGCGCCTACCGCAATCGCTGATACCGATCCTGCACTGCATGGACAAACAACCATTTTTTTCGGCGCGGCAGAGCCAGAAGCTACAGGGCTAAACCAGTTATCTTTACCAAACACTTGTAATTGCAGTGGTTTTGCATCAAATAGCGCATTTAATTGCTCAGTGGCTTTATCTTCATTTGCAGAGAGCTTTATGTTTGACTCAGTATCAAGCACAACTCGAGCCGCACTCGAAATAAGTACATACACTTGATACTGCTGCTCAAGCAGTACTTCAAGCAATTTTAATCCATATGGCGCACCAGAGGCACCGCTAAACGCTAAGGTTATTTTATCTTTAAATTGCAAATTATTCTCCGCTGTATTTATCAGCCAATCCATCAACAAGCTGCTGATGGAGGCCATTAAAACCGCCATTACTCATGATTAAAATGTGTTGATTAGGCTGCACATTTTCAAGCACCCTATTAATAATCGACTGTGTGCTGTTAAAGCATTGCATACCCGCTTTTTGGGCTTGTTCTTTGAGCGACCAACCTAAGTTTTCGGGTTCAAACAAAAGCACCTCATCAGCCTCAGCCAATGAAGCGAGTAACGTGTGTTGATGCACACCCATTTTCATGGTGTTTGAGCGGGGCTCTAAAATAGCAATAATTTTTTCATCGCCAACTTTAGCGCGTAAACCCGCTAAGGTTGTTGTAATCGCTGTTGGGTGATGAGCAAAATCGTCATACACCTTAATACTATTTATGTCGGCTTTGAGTTCCATGCGCCTTTTTGGGCTTATAAACTCGGCAAGTGCATCAATACTGTGACTCACAGCAATTCCCACATGGCGCGCAGCTGCAATTGCCATAATCGCATTTTTTACATTATGTTCGCCAATTGCGCCCCAATTAACCGTACCTTGCAGCTCATTATTCAAAAGTACATCAAACTCGCTGCCATCGGCTTTAATTAGTTTATAGCCCCAATCGCCATCTAACGTTTCGCTTTCACTCCATAGACCTTGCGATATAACGTCTTCAAGCGCTTTGTCTTGTTTTGGCCAAATGACTTTACCGCTGTAAGGTAGTGTACGCATTAAGTGGTGAAATTGTTTTTTAATTGCGTTCAAATCATCAAAAATATCTGCGTGATCAAATTCAAGATTATTTAAAATTAGCGTACGCGGTAAATAGTGAACAAACTTACTACGCTTATCAAAAAAGGCGGTATCGTACTCATCGGCTTCAATTACAAAAAATGGGGTTTCGCCCACTTTAGCCGACACACCAAAGTTTTGTACTACGCCGCCGATTAAAAAGCCAGGCTTAAGGCCCGCATATTCGAGTATCCACGCAAGCATACTGGCTGTGGTGGTTTTACCATGCGTACCAGCTACCGCAAGTACCCAAGAGTTTTGCAATAAGTTATGCTTTAACCACTCAGGGCCTGAGGTATAAGGTAAGCTGTTATCTAACACATATTCAACACATGGGTTACCTCGGCTCATGGCATTACCAATCACCACCATATCGGGTTTTGGCTCCAATTGAGATACGTCGTAACCTTGAGTGAGCTCAATACCAAGATCTTCAAGCTGGGTGCTCATAGGTGGGTAAACGTTTTGGTCTGAACCTGTCACTTGATGACCAAGTGACTTAGCAATGGCTGCAATACCGCCCATAAACGTACCGCAAATGCCCAAAATATGAATATGCATATACTTTCCTTAAACCGTATGCTCACTTTGCAGCTGTGCAAAGTTTAATGGCGCTATAATGCCAAATTTCGCGCATAGTTACCATTATATGTAGGTATTTTACTAATGCTTAAAGTCATTATCACAAACAAAAAAGCCTTCTAAATTAGAAGGCTTTTTTGCAAAGTAAATTAATCTACATACTTAAAAAAACGATTAAACCTAAGCCTAAAACTAATCGGTAAATGACAAAAGGTAACATTCCCATTCGTTCAATCACTTTTAAAAATAAATAAATACACGCATAAGCAGATAAAAAGGACAGTACCACCCCTAGTAACAATGTGCCCCATTCAACAACGTGGTCGCCCAATGCGAGCTCTACTGTGTAATAAAGCCCCATCATTGATATAACAGGAATGGCGAGTAAAAACGAAAAGCGCGCTGCGCTTTGCTTATTCATGCCTAGCATTAAACCCGCTGTCATTGTAATACCTGAACGAGAGGTACCCGGGATCATAGCAACGGCTTGCGCCAAGCCAATCATTAAAGCCGACTTCCAATTAAGTTGATAAATTGTTTTAACTTGTTTTCCTTTGGCATCAGCGTACCAGAGCAGCAAACCAAAAATAATGGTGGTGGCAGCAATGACCCATGCACTTCGAAGGTATAACTCAACAAAATCCTTAAGTAACAAACCAAATACTGCAGCAGGTATTGTCCCTAAAATAATCCACCAGCCGAGTTTACTGTCGTCTGTTTTACCTTGTGCGCCAAACGATTTAAACCACGCACTGAGAATATCAGCCACTTCTTTACGAAAATAAATAACAACCGCTATTAAAGTGCCCACATGCACTGCAACATCAAAAGCGAGTCCTTGATCTTCCCAGCCTAAAATTTGCGAGGGTAAAATTAAATGAGCCGAGCTAGATATGGGTAAAAACTCAGTAAAACCTTGAATTAGCGCTAAAATTATTATTTCTAAAATACTCATGGGTTAGAAAACTCCACCTTCCATAGTTTTTGTTGAGGGTTATTATATTCATTCCATAATTGAGCAATTGTTTGCTTAGCTACAGGGTGATAAAAACCGGGGGCAACCTCACTGAGAGGCTGTAGTACGAATGCATTTTTAGTGATTTCATCGCGCGGCAATTGCGCAGGGCTGTCACAAATAACATCGTCGTAAAACAATAAATCTAAATCAAGGGTTCGTGGGCTGAACTTTTTATCATTAGGTGTACGACCATTATCGCGCTCTATTTCTTTTAGTAACGCACACACTTCAGCTAGCGGCCTATTTGTTTTTGCCCCAACGACCGAATTATAAAAGTTATTACCTACGAAACCTACGGCTTCGCTTTCAAAAACAGACGAATGCTCTATATTTTTAAAATGCGTTTTAAGCGCTTTTAAGGCACTTTGCATATAGTGCACTTTGTTAATATTTGACCCAAGACTAATAAATATTTGCGCCATTTAAACGCTTGCCTTATTGCGAGTTATTTCTACTCCAACAGTTTGTGCTTGAGGCACTGCTGCAGGTTTACTCACTCTAATTTTCACTTGAGTTGTATTGAATTCCGTTAAAATAATATCAGCCAATTGCTCAACAAGTGTTTCAAGTAACTCAACAGGCTTAGCAGTACTATGTGCAATGACGCGTTCGCTTACTTTTGCGTAATCAAGTGCTAAATTAATGTCATCATTTGCGGCAGCGGGTTTAATATCACTTAGCATTTCAATATCAAAATAAAGGCTCTGTTTACTTTCTTTTTCAAAGTCGTACACTCCAATAATCGTGTCGACGTGCAATTGAGATATAAATACCTTATCCATTGATACTCCAAAAGACCAACAACTGTTCTAACTACATAAACTAATTAAAAATTAATATTGTATATGCTTTAATCAGTGTTTAAATATGTAAAAATACCTTCTACAATAACAAAATAACGCGTTGAGCTAAAATTGATAGAAGTATAATACTTTTAACGATAAATTTTGCCGCCAATAATAGCCCAAAAACGATGTTAATTGCATTAAATGTAACGGGTATAACGATAAAAAAATAAGGAACTATGTGTTAGCCATTTTGATGTTTGTTTTAGCGTACCTACTTGGGTCGATTTCGTCGGCTATTTTAGTGTCGCGCCTATTTAAACTCCAAGATCCCCGCACACATGGCTCAAATAACCCAGGCGCAACTAATGTTTACCGCTTAGGTGGCGCTTTTCCTGCTGTTTTAGTTCTTGTTTTTGATATTTTAAAAGGCACAATTCCAGTGTGGGGGGCCTATTTTTTACAACTTGAGCCTTTAGTTCTGGGCGTTGTTGCCGTCGGCGCCTGTTTAGGGCACATGTACCCCGTGTTTTTTAATTTTAAAGGAGGCAAGGCCGTTGCAACCGCATTTGGTGCTTTACTTCCAATAGGTTTATCCCTGGCAGGGTTATTAATTGCTACTTGGCTAATTATAGTTGCGGTAAGTCGCTACTCTTCACTTGCCGCCCTCGTTACCGTTTTACTCGCACCGCTTTATACGTGGTTAATCAAGCCCCTATATACATTGCCAGTGGTTTTTATCACGGTGCTCATTATTTTTCGCCACAGAACAAATATAGTTAGGTTATTTGCGGGCGAAGAACCAAAAGTGGGGGCTAAAAACGCCCCCACCGATAAAAATAAACCAACATAACCCGTTAAATTAAATGGGCTCGAGGCTGTCTATTGGCCAACGTGGCTTGGTTTTCATATCGAGAGTTGCAAACTGACCTGCTTTTAAACGCTGCATTCCGGCATAAGCAATCATTGCGCCGTTATCTGTACAAAACTCTGTACGCGGATAATAAACCTCACCTTTCATCCCTTGCATTACGCGCTCAAGCTGAAGCCTAAGCTGAGTATTTGCGCTTACTCCACCTGCAATGACTAAACGTTTGATGCCTGTTTGCTTAAGCGCTCGCTTACATTTAATAACTAACGTATCAATAACGGCGGTTTGAAATGCATGAGCTATGTCAGCTTTAGTTTGCTCGTCTTCGTCATTTTCACGAATGGTAATCGACGCCGCAGTTTTTAAGCCACTAAAGCTAAAATCAAGGCCTGGCTTGTCAGTCATTGGACGAGGAAAGATAAATCGCTTTGGCACACCCTGCTCTGCTAATTTAGCCAAGCGAGGGCCTCCTGGGTAATCAAGACCTAATAATTTAGCTGTTTTGTCAAACGCTTCACCTGCAGCATCATCAACAGACTCGCCCAGTACTTCGTATTGACCAATGCCTTCAACTTTTACCATCATGGTATGGCCACCAGAAACAAGTAACGCAATGAACGGAAATTCAGGTACGTTTTCTTCAAGCATAGGAGCAAGTAAGTGACCCTCCATATGATGTACCGCTACAGCAGGAATATCCCAGCCATAAGCCAAAGAGCGGCCAATTGAAGTACCCACTAACAACGCCCCAACCAAGCCGGGGCCAGCGGTATAAGCAATACCATCTAAATCTTCAGGGCCACAACCCGCTTGAGCAAACGCGGCATCAATAAGAGGTAGAGTTTTACGCACATGATCGCGTGACGCAAGCTCAGGAACCACACCACCGTAGTCAGCATGCACTTTTACTTGGCTGTATAATTGATGAGCTAATAAACCTTTTTCATCATCATAAATTGCAATACCAGTCTCATCACATGACGATTCAATGCCTAAAATTCGCATTGTACTTCTCCCGCTTTTTTATCACTACTTAATCAAAGTTCAAGTTACTTAATTTGTTTATAACGTCAAACCAATATTTGTTTGACCATCAACAACAGCAAATTTTTTCAGCGCTTTTACACTATCTGAAGTAATACGCCCCATATTTTCAACAAAATCAATAAGCTCAGCTAACACTTCAATTTCATACTGCATCAAAGGGTGTTCCCTAACAGCGGTATTGTCTGCAATTTCACCGTCTACTGTCATTTGGTATTCAATAAAGCGCGCAACGGTTGCTTGCGAAATTTTACTAACGCTTACAAATTCTTTATCGTCTTGTGCCATTAAGCCATGCATCAAGCTCAGTAATGACGTTGCCGCATCAATAGCCGGGTATGTACCAAACATATCAAAATCAGCCAGCTCTGGAACATTAGGTTCCACTTTTTCAACTTGCTTTTCTAAATCAATCTTACTTTTTGGTAGCAAGATTTTTTCCCAACAAACATTAAGCGCATTACGAAGTAACGTTTCATCACCAAACCCCGTAGCTTCACTAAATAAACCGTAATTTGGCAACATACGTTCAATTAGCGCACTTGCTAATACCGCTTTTTGTAAATAGTTTAGCTCTCTAATACGCTGAAAATTATTTGCTTTAGTCATTCTTTAACGTCTCACATGACCAACAAAAATCAAATGTTGATCCATTATGCTCATTACAGTTAGGACATACCCAATCTGGAGCGGATTGTTTTACTTGCTGATAGTTTACCAATATTTGTCGCGCATGGCGCTCTTTTATCGCATAAACCTGCACTCTAACTTGTGCCTGATCGAAAGGAATTTCTCCAAGTGCGCCTTGAAGCATTTCTCCTGCAACTTTACACTCTATCCCGCCTGCTTGAATTAACCCCTTAACAATACTAGCCTCTAAGGTGTTGGCTGCTTGGTAAATTGTTATCCAATTAAATGCACTATCTGCTGTGTTTTTATGAGTTTGCAATATCGACCTCGATTATTTTGTGTGTACAATACTTTAAGGTATTGAGAACGTTATTAAACAATATTCAAAAAAGGCGCAAGCATGACACTTACAACCCCGGGTCTACTTTTTCCAGCGATATCTTTATTACTTCTTGCTTATACAAACCGATTTTTAGTGCTTGCGCAATTAATCAGAGAATTAAATGCCAGAGAAGGCGAGTCAATTCGACCTGTCGTTGTTGCGCAAATTACCAATTTAAGAAAACGTATAAAACTAATAAGAACGATGCAAGTTTACGGTGTAGGCTCCTTTTTATTGTGTACTTTGTCTATGTTCGCTCTTTTTATTGAGTTTAATACCACGGGTATTATTTTGTTTGGCGTAAGCCTAACCTGCTTAAGTTTATCTTTATTAACGTCTTTATTTGAAATTCATATTTCATGTGATGCAATAGAAATTGAGCTTCAAAATATTGAAAACAAACCATTGAGTAACAGAGCAAACAAAAACTTTGACAATAAAACAAGCTAAAAGACTAAAATTCGTGCAAATATTTTAATTATTGCTTAATCAATGCCCTACTTTGTGGCATACTTTTTCATTAATTAGCATAATAAAGTTATCTAATATTTTATTTATAGATTTATACCTGCTTTTTATTTTAACTTTGCCAGATAGGGATGTTAGGTGAATACTAAACTATTAGCCTTTAGTCTAAAGGTTAATACTTTTTAACATTTTTACACTTTTATTATTGTGCAAACAGATATATTGTGTGATCTATCGGTTGTAAATTTACATATATTTTTTAATAGTTTAGACAGGTAAAACAAACAGAATATTGATGTATCATTACATCACAACTTACTTATAAAAAGGGACTATAAAGTGAGATTTGAGCAATTAGAACAATTTGTAGCACTTGGTGTGTTACGTCACTTCAGACAGGCCGCAGAAAAAACGCAAATTAGTACTTCTGCGCTTACCCGTAGTATTCAAACCCTAGAAGATGAAATGGGCTATGAGCTAGTTACGCGCTCAACCCGCTCAGTAAAACTGACTCCTGAAGGCGAACTTTTTCTTGATTACGCCAAAAATACACTTAGCGAATTAGAAAACACCAAAAAGCGCCTGTTTCAATCTGTTCATGGCAATGCCGATGAAAAACTTATTATTGGTTACACAAATAAGGCGAGTAATATTGTGCCTATCTCATGTGGGCAATTTTTAGCGCAGTACCCACATGTAAAAATTGAAATGCAATTACAAGAACAGCATGAATTAACGCGTAAGCTTCAAGAAGGTGAAATAGACATTAGTGTTTATTCTCAAGCTATAAATAGTATTGGTAGCGATATTCATCTGCCTGATCAGCTTATTTTATTTGTATCTAAACATCACCCGCTTGCCCAAAAAAGTGACATAAGCAAACACGAACTTGACTCCTATTCAGCCTTTGGCTGTTTCTCTCAGTCAAAACAAGTTCAAACCATGCTAAATGAAGCCATTGATTCTTTAAATAAATCATCAACTATTAAAATGGGCAGTATTGAACAGGTTATATCGGGCATTACTAAATCAGATAGTTTTGCAATCGCCAGTATTGAACATGCAAACACAGTGGCAGAGCACACCGACCTGGTTCAGTTAAAAACAAATAAAGACCTAAGCCATGAGCAGTTAGTTGTTCAAACAAATCAACAAACAGCTGTTACTGGACACTTGGCACATTTACTTTCACTCATAAAAAAAGCAGCCACAACAATTAATTAATCTATTATTATTTTTGAAATAGGTGCAGCACAAAACAATAGCTTTTTACTCTTTTTCGGCTAAACTGGCGCACCTTCAAAAAAAGAACCACATAAATGATCAACTTTTCAACCGATGGTGCGTTTTATAACGATATTGAAAACCGCGGTTATACAGTTATACCCAATGCCATAAACAAAGAACTAATAGCTGATTTAATGGCTGATTGTTATCGTATAAATCCGCACTTTAGCCTTGCTGGTATTGGTCGTTTAAATCATTTACAAATTGACGATAATATTCGAAAAGATAAAACTTATTGGTTTGATGGGTCATCCCAAGCACAATTAACCTACCTAGCTGTTATGGAGAGTATTCGCACAACGCTCAATCGCACTTTTTTTATGGGGCTATTTGATTATGAATGTCACTATGCAAAATACACTCAGGGTGACTTTTATAAAAAGCATGTCGATGCCTTTAAAGGACGCTCAAATAGAGTATTTACCAGCGTTTTTTATTTAAATACACCAGGCGAAGGCGGTGAGCTTGTAATTTATAAGCCAAAAAGCAAAGACATTGAAATGACTATTGCGCCAGAGGCGGGAACGTTAGTTTTATTTGAAAGCGAGCGCTTTGTCCACGAAGTATTACCAGCAGTAGATAATCGGTATTCAATTGCTGGCTGGTTTAGAAAAAACGCATCAATTAGCGGAATTATTGATCCACCTCGTTAATATAACTAAATGTTAATGGGGTACGAGAATAGTAAACCAGCAAAAATAGCCATGCCAACATAATGGTTGTTTAAAAATGCTTTAAAGCATGCGTCTCTATCTCGTCTTAAAATTAACACGTGTTGATAAATAAGCAACGTAACTGCAATTAGTAGCCCGCCCCAAAACGGCATACCTAAATGATTAATCGAACCTATATAAGTTAAAAGTGCGATAAATAAAGCATTTAGTATAAAAATGATATGGCGGTCGAAGCGACCAAATAAAATAGCGGTCGATTTAACACCTATTTTTACATCATCATCTCTATCAACCATGGCATACATAGTATCGTACGCAACCGTCCAGCATATATTAGCAATAAACAGCAACCAAGCCTGTATAGGTAATGCATCAATAGATGCCATATAAGCCATCGGAATTGCCCAACCAAATGCGGCCCCAAGCACGACTTGCGGCAATTGGGTATAGCGCTTCATAAACGGATAGCAAAACGCGAGCGCAAGCGCACCAAAAGACAATAAAATGGTGTTAACATTCAGCATTAAAACCAAAATAAACGCTACAAAGATCAGTAATAAAAATAAACTTAGTGCTTCTGCGCTTGCTACCGTACCAGATGCTAGAGGACGTTGAGCTGTGCGTTTTACAGAGCCATCTACTTTTCTATCTGCAAAATCATTTATCACACAGCCTGCACTGCGCATTACTACAACACCCAAAGTAAACACTATAAAATTAATTAAGCTCGGCGTACCGCTATTGGCAAGCCATAAAGCCCAATATGTTGGCCATAAAAGCAATAAAGTACCTATTGGCTTATCAACACGCATAAGCTGTAAATAATAAGAAAAGTGCTTAGCTTTTAAACCTGCTAATTTCATAAGTAAAGATACGCTCCAGGTAAAAATACTTCCGCCACCAAAAATTGATACTCACTTAACGAAAACACACTGCGGCGACCTAATAATGTTTGTATTGGCAAATTTTGCTGTGCCACTAAATTTTGTATTGAATGTTTGTTATCGAAACGGGCTATTTCAATATTTTGACGAACAAGCTCGGGCTGTTGAAAAATAACATCGCCTAAGGGACGCTCTCCCATATTATGAAGCGAGTTGTGAGTTTGGTTATTCGGCAGCCAACTTTGAGCGTAAACCATGGGGTGATTATCGCATAATAAAAGCACTTCTCTGTTTAACGCCGATGACGTTTTGCAGTCTAGTAATTGCTGCTGTTCATGGTTTAAATTAAATGTCTGTTCGCTGAGTACTTTTACACTAAAAGAAGTTGCTTTACTTTTTAGTTTAGCGGTTAAAGAGCGCGGCTCAAAAAGCCATTCTCGCTCTGTAGGTGTAAAGTCATCGGTTTGTATAGCCGATAGCCAGTTAGCTGATAAAGATAAAGGAAAAGTTGCCACAATAACTCAATAAAATATAATCCAAGTAAATGATAACATTGCCTAAGCATTTGAAAAAGAGCCTATTCACTAACCCAAGTAACTAATATAAATAATTGCTTGGCGCTGTTTATTACCTATTATTAAGTATAAACTATTTACAACATGTTTTCGGAAACGCTTTAAATATGAAAAAAATAGTATACGTGGGTCTTTTTACATTAATTATGAGTTTAGTGAGCCTGAGTGCCCGAGCAGAGTCAACGGTTGGTTACTTTGGTTTTGAACCTGACATAATCACTAATTATATTGGCGCATCAAGTAAAAAAATGGGTTATGTGCGCGTTACCGTTGACTTAATGCTAAGTGATAATTCAGACATCGCTGTTGTTGAGCATCACACCCCTTTATTAAGAGACGCTATTGTAGAAATTTTATCGAAAGAGCCTGAAGAAAAAATAAAGTCATTAACTGGTCGCGAAGAAATTCGCGCAAAATGCATAGAAAAATTAAAAAGCCTGTTAAAAGAAGAAACAGGCCAGGAAATTATTCGTGAAGTGTTATTTACTAAGTATTTGTACCACTAAGTTCAACCACCTTTAGGCTCATTAGTAAATAGTTGGGCGGTATAGGCAAACGCCATTCCGCTCACAAGTCCACCTAAGTGTGCCCAATTAGCCATTCCAAAAAACAGCACATCAGCAAAGCCAAGCACTAACCAAACAAGCATAAAACCTACAATTGAGGTACTCACTAATGCCGGTTTATGCGGGTTTAAAAAACTATGAATCCAACAATAACCTAGCAAGCCGTATACCACGCCACTTAAACCGCCAAAATTAGGCCCAACAATTAAATATTGCGCCCAGCTACTGATTAAAGCAGTAACAAAAAACAGCCCTATTAGACTCAATTTTCCACATTGCTTTTCAATATTGTCTCCAAGCGATACCCACCATATTAAATTAAACACTATGTGGATTGCGCTAAAGTGAACCAAGGCCGGCGTTAACCAAGTTATAGGAGACGAAGGATCAAATTGTAATGCAGAATAAATACTCTCAAACCCACCCAATAAAAACGCAACATAAATAACAATACTAAATACACTGACTGACTGATTAAGCCAACTCAGCGCTTTAAATCGCGCTATGAGATTTAGCGATTGCCCTTGATACTTTAGGGGCGATTGCGTACTACCTACATGCCAAGAAGCTTGCTGATATCGTGGATGAGAGGGATTTTGAGTAAACTCAACCCAAAGCGGTTGTACTTTATGAAAATGCTCTTCAGATACACTAATAACAACATGGCTACCATCGGTTGAATGTAGGCGCCCATCTAAACCTTGGCTTTTTAAATAATCTATAAAGCCTTGTGCGGCACGCGGGTTATTTAAACTGCCAAGTTCTATCATCGTTCTACTTTCTCGCTGTAGGCTGCTTCCCAAGCTGTAAAACCGCCATCCATGCTATATACATCCTCAAAACCTTGCTCAACTAAATAACTTGCAGCACCTTGCGAGCTCATACCGTGGTAACACACAATTATAATGGGCTGATCGAACTCTTTTTCCATCATAAACTGTGCAATATTGGCATTTGATAATGCCTCAGAGCCTGGGATATGGCCCGTTTGATACGAGTTAGGATCGCGTATATCTGCAATTACTACGTCTTCTTTGTCTAATAACTCATGCGTTTGCGCAATCGATATATGTTTAAATGCCATTGAACTCTCTTTAATAAATAAAATAAAAAAGGCGGCCATAGCCGCCCTTCTTGTAATTTTTTATGGAATTAATCCCAATTTAAAATTACTTTTCCTGACTGACCTGAAATCATCATATCAAAGCCAGCTTGGAAGTCATCTACAGAATACTGATGCGTTATGATTGGGCTTAAATTAAGACCTGACTGAATCAAACTTGCCATTTTGTACCAGGTTTCAAACATTTCGCGACCATAAATACCTTTAATCACTAAACCTTTAAAAATAACTTGGTTCCAATCTACCGCCATATCTGATGGCGGGATACCTAACATGGCAATTTTACCACCGTGGTTCATGTTATTAAGCATTGAATTGAATGCGCTTGGCACGCCTGACATTTCAAGGCCAATATCAAAGCCTTCTGTCATGCCTAAATCGGTCATAACCTCTTCAAGCTTTTCGTTGGCAACATTTACCGCGCGAGTTGCGCCCATTTTACGAGCAAGCTCTAAGCGATATTCATTTACATCAGTAATTACAACATGACGCGCGCCTACATGTTTAGCAACGGCTGCAGCCATAATACCAATTGGACCAGCGCCTGTAATAAGGACATCTTCACCCACTAAATCAAACGAAAGCGCTGTGTGTACCGCATTGCCAAACGGGTCAAAAATAGACGCTAGTTCATCTGAAATGTTATCTGGAATTTTAAACGCGTTAAATGCAGGGATCACCAAGTATTCAGCAAACGCACCTTCGCGGTTAACACCAACACCTGTGGTATTACGACATAAATGAACACGCCCAGCACGGCAGTTTCGACAATGCCCACAGGTAATATGACCTTCGCCAGAGACGCGGTCACCAACAGCAAAACCACGAACTTCTTGTCCCATATCAACTACTTCACCAACGTATTCGTGGCCAACTACCATAGGCGTAGGAATCGTTTTACTTGCCCACTCGTCCCATTTATAAATATGAACGTCAGTTCCACAAATAGCCGTTTTGCGAATTTTAATAAGCAGATCGTTGTGGCCAACTTCTGGTTTTGGCGCATCTGTCATCCAAATGCCCGGCTCTGCTTTTAATTTAGATAATGCTTTCATGAATTACACTCAACAAAAAACCGAAAAGACTTCGGTTTATTAAAAATTAAATAACGCCCATTTCTTTACCAATACGAGTAAAGGCAGCGATCGCTGTATCAAGCTGCTCGATACTGTGCGCTGCTGAAATTTGCGTACGAATGCGAGCTTGCCCTTTTGGTACTACTGGGAATGAAAAGCCAGTCACATAAATGCCTTCTGCAAGTAATTTGTCTGCCATAAGTGATGCCACTTTAGCGTCGCCTAACATAACGGGGATAATGGCATGGTCTTTACCTGCGCAGGTAAAACCCGCCGCTTCCATTTGTTCACGGAAGTACTTAGCATTTGACCAAAGCTTAGCCCGAAGTTCGCCGCCATTTTCAAGCATTTCTAGCACTTTAATTGATGCTGTAACAATCGAAGGAGCTAGTGAATTAGAAAACAAGTATGGACGAGAGCGCTGGCGTAGCCATTCAACAATTTCTTTTTTACCTGAGGTGTAACCACCTGATGCGCCGCCAAGTGCTTTACCTAATGTACCAGTAATAATATCTACTCGGTCAAGTACATTACAATACTCTGGTGTACCTTTACCGTTTTCGCCAACAAAACCAACTGCGTGAGAGTCATCAACCATAACAAGAGCATCGTATTTATCGGCCAAATCGCACACGGCTTCTAAATTACAAATTACGCCGTCCATAGAAAACACGCCGTCGGTTGCAATTAATTTAGTTTTAGCACCCGCTTCGTCTGCAGCAATAAGTTGCTTTTCAAGATCGCTCATGTCGTTATTCGCATAGCGAAAACGCTTAGCTTTACATAAACGAACGCCATCAATAATTGACGCATGGTTTAATGAATCAGAGATAATGGCATCTTCTGCGCCTAAAATCGTTTCGAATAGGCCAGTATTAGCATCAAAGCATGACGAATATAAAATGGTGTCTTCGGTTTCTAAAAATGCACTAATTTTTTGTTCCAGTGTTTTATGAATATCTTGCGTACCACAAATAAAGCGCACAGAGGCCACACCAAAACCATGCTTACTTAAGCCATTTTGGGCAGCTTCAATTAGCTCTGGGCTATTAGCTAAACCTAAGTAATTGTTAGCACAGAAGTTAATAACACTACCTGAGGCAACTTCTATTTGAGCTTGTTGCTGAGACTTAATAATACGTTCGTTTTTGTACAAACCTTCTGATTTTACGTCTTCAATTTGCTGTTGTAGCTGGCTAAAAAAAGCAGATGTTCTCATCTGTGTTCTCCATTTAATTGAACGGGTAAACAACAACATTTTAGTTACTGTTTAAGATGGGGGGTATTGTAAAAGTTTAGCGAAGAAAATGCACGGTTTGCAGTTCGTCGCAAAGTGGCTGACTGGCAGGAATTCCTGCCAGTTTACAGCCAATTAGGGTAGGGTTATTTACCTGCTTAAAAGTGCAGTTAACTCATTGATTGAATCAATAACTAAATCAGCATGTTGAGGTGCATCGCTCGGTAAATTTTTACCAGACCTTACTAATACTTTTACGCCAATACAGGCGTTACTGGCCGCTTGCATATCACTAAGCTTGTCGCCCACCATAATACTTTTTTCTGGGTCGATGCTATGGGTATCAATACCCTCAAGCAACATACCCGGTGCGGGCTTTCTGCAATTACACTGTTTTAAATACTCAGGTAATGCCTTTTTTGGGTGGTGAGGACAAAAGTATACATCGGCCACTTCGATGTCATGCGCACTAAATTGGTTTTTCATCCAACCTGTAAGCATTAGGAAATCGTGTTGTGTGTAATATCCTCGCCCAATCCCCGATTGGTTGGTCACTATGATTATTTTATAGCCTGCATCGTAAAATGCTTTACAGGTACTAAATACACCGTCAATAAATTCAAAATCTTCACTTTTATATACATAACCATGATCAATATTAACGACTCCATCACGGTCTAAAAAAAGGGCTTTATTTTGTTGTAGGCTCATTTTAATGACTCTTTTTTTACAACATGGTCAAACATTGCCTTTACGCTTTCTACGCTTATCTGGCTCATTAAATCATCGCCTTTAACGCGGGTCCCCCACGGTACTTGCTGCGCCGTTTTACCGGTTTGATTAAGTAAGTTTTGATGATAAACCTCAACGACGTAGTTTTGGTATAAATAGGGGCCTGTGCGTGCAGGGTTTGAATGCGCATATAAACCAATAACAGGCGTGCCAACGGTTACTGCCATATGAGCAGGCCCAGTATCGGGGGCAAGTACTAAATCAGCTCTTTTTAATACACATAACAGCTCTTTAAGCTTAGTTTTGCCAACTAAATTTAAAATAGGGCTGTTGCAATGTTTAATAATATTATTCGCTAAGTTTACTTCAAGCTCGGTAGGCCCGCCGGTTAAAGCAACATTAAAACCTTGCGCATGCGCGTGGTCAGCTAGTGCAGCATAGCGTTCAGGCAACCAATTGCGCTGAGCTTTACTAGCCGCTGGCGAGATAACAAATAGCTTGTTAGCTAAATACTCTTGCCCTAATAACTCGTCTGCTCTGCTTTGATCTTGTGTGCTGTAAGGCATTTGCCATGAAGGCGTGTAATCATCGACACCTATTGCATTAGCAAAACCTTTAAAGCCCTCTAATACATGCGACTCTTTTTGCGCTGCTATGCGTTTATTTATAAATAAGCTGTGTAGCTCTTTTGAGCGCGCCCAATCAAATCCTATTTTTACTTTTGCAGGTATACAGCGTGCTACAAAGCCTGCTCTTAATGCCACCTGCATATTAAGAAGTACGTCAAACTGCTTACCTTTAAAGGTGTTTTTTAATTTCTTAAGCGCAGCGTTACCTTCTTTTTTATCAAAAATTACCAGCTCTACGCCTGGTAAATCAGCAAGTAACATAGCCTCTACTTTACCCATTACCCAGGTTATTTTTGCATTAGGGTGCGCTTTTTGAATTGCTTGAACAGCACTAACCGCATGGCAAACATCACCAATAGCAGAGAGTCTTAAAATACAAATAGAGGAGTAATTAGGCACTTGAGTCACGCATTCCGTTAGGCTTTAAATAATAGGTTAAGATCTTAAATTATACTCGCGTTAATGCAAGTACTTATCCTGCGCCATAAAACACGTTAATATAGGCGCATTATTGAATTATTTTAACAAGCTATGTTTAATACACTAAAGCAAGGCAAGCACACTATTTTAAGCCATCCAGATTATTTAAACCTTGTTGATATAAACTGGTTTGATGCAACTTATTGGCAACAGCAAAATAAAATAGTGGGTGCTAAAAAAGGCCGTGCTACGGCATGGTTTTTTAAACACGATAACTTAACCGCTGTGCTCAGGCATTATTGGCGCGGTGGATTAGTTGGTAAGGTATTAAGCGATCAATACCTTTACCCTGGCCTTGAAAATACGCGCGTTTACAAAGAATTTAGCTTAATGATAAAGCTTATTGAACTTGGCCTAAATGTGCCTAAGCCCATTGCAGCTAAAGTATTTCACAATGGTTTGATTTACCGCGGCGATATAATTACACAAGCGGTAAGCGGCGCTAAAAGCCTGCTCGACATTTTAATTGAGCGCCCTTTAAATAATGATGAGCTTGAAAATATAGCCAGCACTCTTGCGTCATTTCATATTAAAGGGGTGTACCACGCTGATTTAAATATCAATAATATTTTATTTAATGAAGACGGCGACGTATATGTTATCGACTTTGACCGGGGTGAAATTAAGCTGCCAAACGCACAATGGCAGCAAGCTAATATGGCTCGCCTTGCACGTTCATTTTTAAAAGAACAAGGCCGGAACAATAGCTTTTATTGGCAAAGTAACGACTGGAAAACTTTGCATACTATTTATAAGCAAAAGCTATCTGCTTAGCGCTAAATACTGCTGAGAAACTTGCTCAGCACTCACTTTTTGCAAAATATCGGCGCTTTCCACGCTCGGCTTATTTGCTAAAACGTGTTTTATTTTAGCCGCTAGCTCTTCGCTATTTCCTACAGGTACTAAGTAATTAACCAGCTCGCCTGTTAATATTTCACTCGGCCCGAAGGTACAATCAGTACTCACTACAGGTGTACCCACTGCTAACGCTTCAATTAACACTGTTGGCAACCCCTCAAAGTCAGAGCTTAAAACTAATGCCTGCGCGTGTTTAATCCAATTATACGGGTTTTGTTCAAACCCGGGGACAACTAATCGCTCTGCAATGCCATACTCTTTTGCAAGCTTAAACGCTTTTGCTGGCTTATTACACAAAAGCACTAATTTGTATTTTTTATCAAGTTTGGCAAATGCTGCAAATAAAATATCGTGGCGCTTTTGCTTAGCTAAGCGACCAACATGAATTAAATAAGGAGACTGCGGGATAGCCGTATTAATTTCATCTGATTGGCGTTTTATTTCAGATAAGTTAAATGGATTATAAATAGTAGTTATTGCGCTTGGCGTAATTAAATCGCCTTCGATGATTTCTTGCTCTACCCCTTTGGATACACAAACTAGTGACTTACCATTTAGGTTTTGTTTTGATTTTTTAAGATAGCGATAAGAAAACGGGCCTAATTTTTTTTGCCTAGCCAGCTCTGCGTTGACTGAGTTATGTACAACAAAATGTACATTTTTAACTGCACTTTTAGCAAGTAAATTATTACTTCTATCAAGGTTTGAAAGCACTAAATCTATCGCGCCTATGTCTTGTTGTTTATTGCTAAACCAGGCTTCTAACATTACAACGCTTTTATTTATGTTCCAAAAACGGTCTACTTTTGAAGCCCTATCAGAAAATAAACTATCGACCTTAACGCATTCAGGAATATCGTATTCAATGGAGCTTGCAAGTGATAATAAAGTAACATGATGCTCAAGTTCAACAAGCTGCGCAGCCAAAGTAAGCATCACTTTTTCTGCGCCACCGCCAACAAGAGAGTCAATTACTATCACAATGTTCATGCATGGCTTCCTACGAGCATATTTTTTACAGCACTGGTAATTACGCTATAGCTTTGAGGGTTCTCTAATTTATGGTATTTAATTAAGAGAGATTTGTAGCGACTGTCTTCTATTGCGTGTTCAATTTTAGAGACTATATCATCAGCATTAAGGCTTGCTTTAATAACTACACCTGTATTAACACAATTTTCTAGGCGAGCGTGTTGATCCTTTGAAATAGCGCAAGCTATTACAGGGGTTTGCAATGCAATGGCCTGCAACAAAGTATCACCAGCACTTAATAAAGCCAGCTTAGCCTGACTCAACAAGGCTAAAAAATCCGTTCCCTCTAAACTTGTTAAACAAATAATCTCGCTTGTTTTTGGTATTCTTTTTGTATAATTAGAACCAAACACGACCACTGTTTTTAAACCCGTTTTTTTTCCCGCTTTAAGCGCGGTCTCGAAGTAGGTGTCTGCACAATTTAAATTATTAAATGTATGTCCACCAGAGCCTGCATTTACTAATAAGTAGTTATTCTCTTCAAGCCCATATTTGTTCAAAACTTGCTTTTTTTGCTCAACTGAAGCGTGTGCAACGAAAGGGCCAACATTATACGGGTGAGCAAGGGGAAACATATCTAGCTTTGTATTTTCCACCCAACTTAAAGGCGCAATGCAATAATCTGGCTGTACAACCCAATGCGCATCAATTAAATTTGCACGGTTTAGCTTTAACCCTTTTGCGCGCTTTTTTTCATGTTGAGAGATAAAAACAACTTTAGCGCCAACCTCTTTTGCCGCTTTCATGTGTGCTGCGCGCCCAGCACAATCAAATACAACTACGTCTGGTTTGTATGCAGTAATAAAGTCGCACACTAATGTAACTTCTTTGGTTGCTGAAGTCTCAAGTAAGGTGGTATCAAAGGGGCAATTATCAGCGTAGGCTGTATACTTATTTAAAATAAAATGAATATCAAGCATCCCAGCAAATTCGGCGAGTAACCCATTAGCCAACGACAACGAGCGCATATATTCACCAATTCCTTCTGGTGACGATACTGGAATAAATAAAAGTCGTTTGTTGCTCATTGCATTCTCAATTTCCTATTTGATCTTTAGTATATCAATCAGGCCTTTGTTACGATAGATAGGTTACATTTTTATACATTTAATTGACCCTATAAATTTGAATATTTACTGCAATAACATACTTAGATTGGTAAACTTGCCAACAATCTTAATCACAAGGACCTGAACTTTGCGACACAGAATTTTTATTCTTTCAACATTATTTAGTGCTATCAGTTTATCTGTTAATGCTGAACCATGGGTTAAACCAGATGACTACGGACTAAAAGCTGATATACAACAGCTAGCCGACGCCGGTATTATTTTAGCGCCGGTAACAACATACCCGTTAATGTGGAAGAGCTTTATTAATGATGTTAACAGTATGCCCATCGAGCAATTATCTCCAAGCTTGCAAGACGCATTACTGCGTGTTAAGCATCGTTATAAATCTGAAAACGCAAGTTCACATAGTGTGCAATTATCAGCTTATGCAGCCACAGATCCAATACATACAACGAGCTTTGGCGCTACAAACACTCAAGAATCTGAATTAAGCGCAGCATACGCTTACCTTGGGGATAATTTTGCAGCAAAGATTGCTATTAACTACCGAAACGATGGCAAAAAGTGTCTAATTGAAGGTAAAACAACTGATGATATAGCCTTAGATGATCAAGCGCTTGAAGATTGTAACGACACTTCATTTGACGATAGCTATTTAGCATACCGCTTAGGTAATTGGATTTTTAGAGCCGGCGCCGTAGAGCAATTTTGGGGACCTGGTGTTGATAACAGTTTAATTATATCAGGTAATGCCAAGCCACTACCTGCTCTGAGTGTAACGCGTGAGCAAAGCACTGCGTTTGAAACCCCATGGTTAAGCTGGATAGGGCAATGGAGCTTTACAGCTCAAATGGCAAAACTCGAATCAACCCGCGTAATTCCTGATGCATTACTTTGGAGCAGCCGTTTAAATATTCGCCCAGTTCAACAGTTGGAAATAGCGGTAAGCTGGTCTGCACAATGGGCTGGCGAAGGACAACCTGGCTCTGCAGGTGATTTTATTGATGTAATTACCGGGCAAACCCAGTGTGTAGATGGCAATGAAAGCTGCGATAGCTCATTAGAGTCTAAAATTGGTAACCAGCTAGCAGGTATTGACGTTCGTTGGGCTGATACATTATTTAGCCACCCATACGCTATTTATGCCAGCACCATAGGTGAAGATGCCAGCTCACAATTTAAACCAGCCGATAGAGCTTACTTATTTGGTGTGCAAACGACCCAACGCATTTATGATCAAAATGTATTAGTGAATGTAGAATACATAGATACAGGTGTTTCGTGCGCAGCGGAATCAACCAATGAAAACTGTTATTACGAACACACTGATTACAAATCAGGTTACCGCTACCACGGCAGAACTATAGGTTCAACGTTTGATAATGACGCACAATCTGTAGTATTAACATTATTAGGTCAACTTTCGAATGGTGATGACTGGCAGGTAAAATTACGTAGCGTGGATTACAATAGTGATAATAGTGATAAAGCCCCTGATAATCCTGATATAGGTAATACAATTACTAAGACGGGTTATAACTCAAAACAGCTTGAACTTCGTTACAGAAAAATCACCATGGGTGGGCGTTTAACACTAGGTGCTTTTGCATCTCAAAATGACGATGCGGAAAATGACACATCTGCCTTTGCTAAATACGAATATAACTTTTAGCCAGTATTTTAAATACACTTTATTCAGGCTTTAAAAAAGGGGATGAGAGCAACGCTTTCATCCCCTTTTTTATACGCAAAATATACTTACTGCTTTATTTTGCTAATCACTTTTGATGTAGAACAACCATCTAAAAATGTTAGCACTTCTACTTTTCCGCCATGGCGCAGTACATGATCGGCCCCTGCTATTTGCTCTACAGTATAATCGCCACCTTTTACTAAAATGTCAGGGCTTATTTGCTCAATTAATTTAGCGGGTGTATCGTTTTCCTCAGCGCTGCCAAAGGGGATTACCCAATCAACAGAGGCAAGTGCACTTAATACCATTGCGCGCTCATCAAGTGGATTTATTGGGCGCTCAGGGCCTTTTAAACGGGTAATAGATTCATCATTATTTAACCCTACAACGAGTCTATCTCCGCGCGCTTTAGCTTGTGCTAAATAGCGCACATGGCCTGCATGTAAAATATCAAAACAACCATTGGTAAATACAATGGTTTCGCCGTTTTGTTTTGCAAACTCAATATGCTGTAGCACATCATCAAATGGGGTTTGGTAGTGCTCGCCATTTGTGTGTAAGTACTGGCCTAACTTTTGACTTAGCTCTTCTGGTGACACTGTGGCTGCACCCAATTTACTTACCACAATGCCTGCAGCTAAATTAGCAATTTCTACTGCATCTTTAGGGGGCATACCTGCTCCAAGCATTACAGCTAAAGTTGCAATTACGGTATCACCTGCGCCAGTTACATCGCTTACTTCTAGCTGCTGAGCTGCAAAGTCGTGCTTTTCATCGGCATTAATTAACGACATACCTTGCTCTGAGCGTGTAAGTAGCATGGCTTTAATACCATTTTTACTAATAAGCTCACGAGCACTTTGCGCTAAAATCTCTTCAGAGCCTGTTTTACCGCCTGCTAAATTAAACTCATGTAAGTTAGGCGTAATGTAGTCTGCGCCCTCGTATAAGTGTAAGTCTGGCGATTTAGGATCGATAAGTACGGTTTTACCCGCCGCTTTTGCAATACTCACCATCTCTTTAATTAAGCTGAGCGAGCCTTTACTGTAATCAGAAAACACCACAAAATCGTATTCATCAAGCACCAGCTCTAAGCGATTTAATAACAGCTGGCTATGCTGCTCAGTAAATGTCTCTTCTAAATCAAGGCGCACAAGTTGTTGATGGCGGCTAATAACGCGCATTTTAGAAATAGTCGGTAAATCACATACACTCACAAGCTGTGAGCTTATTTTTTCACCTTTTAAAATTGTTTCTAAAATTTGCCCACTTTCATCTTCACCAATTAAGCCAAGTAACCCTACTTTGGCATCAAGCCTAGCAATGTTTTTAGCAACATTGGCAGCGCCACCGGCTTTGTCTTCAAACTTGCTTACTTTTACTACAGGTACTGGCGCTTCTGGCGAAATACGCCCAGTGTCACCGTACCAGTAGCGATC
Source organism: Pseudoalteromonas sp. S408 (assembly GCF_005886645.1). NCBI lineage: Bacteria > Pseudomonadati > Pseudomonadota > Gammaproteobacteria > Alteromonadales > Pseudoalteromonadaceae > Pseudoalteromonas > Pseudoalteromonas sp. S408. The sequence continues at coordinate 280,227 of NZ_PNDY01000013.1, forward strand.
AAGCATTACATCGCCCACCACTAAAATACGCGCTTTAGATAAGTTTTTTAATAGCGATAAATCCATTACTGCTGCTCCGCAACAACCATATCTATGGCTTCACATAACCAGTGGCCAATAAACATATGCGCTTCTTGAATACGTGCTGTTTCATCGTTTTTGATAATAATTGGCAGCTTGGCAATGTTTTTTACTTTTCCGCCATCACGACCTGTTAATGCAACAGTATACGCGCCAATTTTATTAGCAGCTTCAAGTGCTAAATTAATATTTGCACTGGTACCTGAGGTTGTTAAACCAATCACTAAATCTTCTGGTTTACACAGCGCCTGAACTTGGCGCTCAAACACGGTATCAAAATGGTAGTCGTTACTGTGCGCAGTAAGAATTGACGTATCAGTTGTGAGCGCCATAGACGCAAGCGGTCCTCGCTCTAATTTATAACGTACTACAAATTCGGCCGCTAAATGCTGAGCATCCGCTGCACTTCCGCCGTTACCAAACCAAATAACCTTACCACCAGCTTGTAATGCACTATGGCATGCTTCTAATAACTGCATAGACTCTTGATGATAAGCCTCCATCGTTTCAAATAAGGCTTGATGACGGTTTAAACTTTCAACGTAGCTTGTTGCCACAGAATCGATAATTGACATGAAAAATTCCTCTAGGAACTGAAATGGCAGGAAAAAATGAAATCCATTATTCCACAGTTTTATTTAGTTGTGTGTATTTTATAGGAATATAGCTGAACTGGAACATAATTTAGTGCTTCACATGTTCAGAAATTATCACTTTCGCGTTAAACTAAGGGCACTTACCTCAATAAAAGTTCAGTATGGCACGCATTTTTTACTCATTCGCTTTAATTTTAATTAGCCCGCTGATTGTATTTTACTTATATGTATTAAGAGGTAAAAAAAACAAAGGCTACCGCGCACACTTTAAAGAGCGCTTTGGCTTTGTGAGCAAAAGCTTATTTACAAGCAAAAGCAAACCGTTAGTTGTGCACTGCGCCTCTGTAGGTGAAGTACTTGCAGCTGCACCACTTATTAAAGCGCTGCAAAAACAACACCCCCAGCTTAATATACTTATTACCTGCAATACCCCTACAGGGCGCGAGCAAATAATTAATCAGTTTAAAAATACCGTGGCGTGTAGTTATTTACCTATGGACTTTGCGTTTTCGACCGCCCGATTTTTAAAACGTATTAACCCACAAGCACTATGCATATTAGAAACCGAGCTTTGGCCAAACTTAATGGCAATAAGCCATAAAAAGAACATTCCGGTACTGGTACTTAATGCACGCTTGAGCGAAAAATCGCAACAAGGGTATCAAAAGGTTACCAAGTTAACGCAAATAATTATGCGTTCAATCACGGTACTTGCAAGTCACAATAAAAAAGATGCCGAGCGGTTTATTGAGCTAGGTTTACCCCCCTCAAAAAGCCATGTTACAGGCTCAATAAAGTTCGACATTACGCCAAGCGACGAACAACTGACTAAAGTGGCAAATCTTAAATTCGTGTATAAAACTCAAGAGCGTTTTGTATGGGTGGCAGGCTCGACTCACCCACTTGAGCACGAAATGATATTAAACGCCCATCAGCAACTATTAAAAAAGTACCCAAATGCACTTTTAATCATTGCCCCGCGACACCCTGAACAGTTTGATAAAGTAGCCGACACGTTAGCTCAAAGCCCACTTAGCTTTAGTCGTCGCAGCAACAATAACTATCAAAACGAACACGTACTATTGGCCGATACACTTGGCGAACTGCAATGTTTATATGGCGCTGGTAATGTAAGTTATGTAGGAGGTAGTTTAATTCGCCGCGGCGGGCATAACCCACTTGAATCTGCAGCTTTTTCAGTTGGTGTTATAACTGGCCCATATACGTATAACTTTGATCATATCTACCCTGAACTTATAAAGTTAAAGGGGGCTGTGGTTGTTGAAAACACTGATGAGCTTGCTACACAGTTAATTAATTTAAGCCAAAACACTAAAGCCTGCCAAACTTTAGGGAATAAAGCGCAGCAGTGCGTATTAAAAAACCAAGGCGCCATTAAAAAAACATTAACCATAATTAATCAGTATTTAGAGCCATAAGCATGACCAATTTAGCTATTACTCAAACCCGTGAGTGGGTATCGTCGGTTATTGTAAAATATAACTTTTGCCCATTTGCCCGCAAAGAAGTTGAGAACAACTGCATTCATTATGTGCTTAGCCCAGCAGTAAAAATTGATGATGCGGTAATGGATATGCTTGAGCAATGTACTCAGCTTGATCAAAATCCAGAGCGCGAAACTACATTAATATTGTTTGATAACGGCTTTAGTGATTTTGAAGACTTTTTAGATTTAGTTGATTTAGCCAATGCGCTACTGGTTGCACAGGGCTTTGAAGGTAAATATCAAATTGCTAATTTCCACCCTGACTACGTATTTGCCGACAGCGATGAAGATGATGCCGCAAATTACACAAACCGAGCTCCTTACCCTACACTACATTTAATACGCGAACTAAGTATGAGCGAAGCGCTTGAAGGCTATGACGAGCCAGAATCTATCCCTGAGCACAATATTAAACTTGCAAGGCGAAAAGGCATCGACTTTTGGCAGCAGCTTTTAGAAGGCATAAAAAAACCGAGCGCATAAACGCTCGGTTTTTAAGTATCAAATTCAATATTATTTTTTAACCCAGCTGCCATTTACTTCAACATAATGACCACTTTGGGTTTTTTCGATTGTTTTAGCCGCTGCGAGTGCTTCTACTTGGGCGAGCGATAAATTGTTCTTTTTAGCTAGTTTTAAATACTGAGCTTTACGCTTTGCGTTAATTTCTTCAACAACAGCTTTAGCTTCGCTATTTTGTACTACTAAGCCTAAATAACCCGAACTGTTCTCACCCACTAAGCCTTGGTTTTTAGCGTCATCTAAACTAATCGCCCACGCCGAAAACGACAAACATACCGCACTTACTAGAGTGGCAATACTTAATTTATTTTTTATAGTCATCATTTAGCTCCTAAAATAATTCGCTGTCGTCACTGAACAGGGTATCGAGTTCTTTATCTACTTTTACTCGAATTTCGTGATCTACTTTTACATTTAGATTGATAGTTATTGGCTCTTTCGCTGCCACCTCTACTCTGTGTGTACATGCGCTTAGTGCGCTAATAGCAGCAAGGGCAATGATTGCCTTAATGCTTAACAAATTTTTCATCATTAGTTTCCTTTTTGAGAATATTGCTGCTCAACTTTTTGTGTTATTTCGTCACTTAATCTTAGCGCTCTAAGTAGCGTAAACACGTTTTCTTCGTGGTTATAGTTAAAATTAACTTGCTGCTGTTGTGGCGCATTAAAGCCTTGTAAGTTAACACCTAAATTTAACCAACCATCACTTTTAAGTGCCACTGTACTATTAAGTTTTTGTATATCAAGGTTTTTAAGTAAGCCCAGTACAGGTTGTAATTCTTGTTGCTGTTGCATAACAGAGTCAAACGCTTCGTTATTGTTAATAATAAGCTTACCTTCACCTTGGTTTAATAAGCTGCCGTTTGTAACCTCTACGCCACTGTCACTAAAATGAAGGGGCAGCCACCCTTTTAATCGGCCCGTTAAGGTAATTCCCGACTTGTCATCAAGGGTAATAAGCTTACTCGCATCAATATCTTTAAAAGTAACATTAGCTGTTTGCTGCGATTTTAAAAGCGTGTATTTATCTAATTCAAATACCCCATCAAACACATTACCGCTTATATCAAATGCTTGCGCGCTATTGTTAACCACTTTTATTTTGCCATTAATATTATTAACTACTGCGCCAGCTCTTAATTCATTGAGGTTAAAGGTAGTTGGCTCAACATTAAGCTGCCCTGAATCATATTGCCCACTAAGTTGCGCACTAAACTGGTTAGCTAAGTAATCGTTATAAAGCGCACTGGTATCATCAATAGTTAAATTAAAATTAGCTTTTTGTAAGTTAACATCGCCACTAATACGCCCACCAAACTCGCCTTGAGTGAGTTGAGCTAACGGCTCAAATTGGCTAACAATTGAATTTAGCAAAAGTACATTTTGCTGCGGGACTATTACTTCAAACGGGTGTTCTACTTTAGAAATATGGTGATTAGCCACCAGCTCTATACCGTTTACAAATACATGATGAGACGCTTTAAGCGCTCGGCTTTGAATGCCCTTTGAATCCACGTTTATATTTTCTAAATCAATGCTCGAGCTTGTCAGTGTACTTATTTGAGTATTCGCTGCTAAATGAGCAAATAACTCACCCACGCCTAAGTTTGCCTTTGCACTGAGGGTATTGTTGATACCAGTGAGCTTATACTCATCGTATTGAGCGCTTTTAAACTCACTTTTTAAAACCACGCTTGCATCGAGCTTTTCACTCATACTTGCCACTAGTTTACCTGTGTAAGTGTTAATAGTAGTGCCATAAGCAACGGCTTTGTCAAAGCTAAAGGTAGTACTTACTTTACCTACGGGCTTAAACTCAATAAGTTGAGTAACTGTAAAATCCCCTTTGGCTTTAATATTATTAGCCTCAGCCGGTAAAAATTCAGGAAAAGCGGTAAGCGCAATATCGTAATTGCCACTTAGTTGTGTGTTTTCAAGCTGCGTATTAAGCACTACAGCCTTTATATCGTCAGTGTGTAGCTGCGCTTTAAGCTGCGTGCGCGCACTTTGCAACGGTGTAGCAGTATTAACGAACGTATCTGTAAAGGTTATGTCTATCTCTTGCTCTGTTTGCTCATCGCTTGTAAGCGTTATTAACGGCAAGGTTAAGTTATTATCTACTAGGCTTATTGGTTTAGGTAAAGCCCAGTGCCAATTAAGGGGAAGTTGCTTAACTGCAAAGGCCTTGTAATCACCTTCAGGAATAAGAGATTGGCAATTATTACTAAGCATTACGTTATTTTTAAGCTTGCTTGGGTCAAGTGAAAGCTTTTGGGTATTTAAATTATACGCAGTGCTTAGCACCCCTTTAGTAATATTACTAATGTCGCAGTTTTTGAATTTATAGTCATACCGCGCCTGCAAACTCCCAGTGGAGCTTCCCTCTATCCCATTAAAGCCAAATGCTTGCGATGTATTAAAGCTAAGGCCACTAAATAACGTGTTATCGGTTTTAAGTAATTGTTTAAGCAATTCATCACTAACTTTAAGCTGCCCTTGTACCTTATTATTGTAAAGCGTTGCGCTGGCACTTAAAGCACCACTTACTACAAACTGGTTAAGCTTAGGCTCGTTAATACTTAAAATTAAAGGCTGATTTAAAAACTCACTGTTTATACTTAGTTGCTCAACTGTAATTGTTGGCCTTTTTTCGGGCAGGGCTAAATCTAAAATTGTTGCGGGACTACTTGCTTTATCACTTTGAGGAAGTGGATTTATATTAAGCGCCGCATGTTTAATTTCAACATGGCGAGTATTTGCGGTAATACCTGTAACAACAAGCTCTTGATTTTGGTAACTCAAGCACGCTTTTTGTACATGCACATTTAGCTTGCTGGTAAGCGAAAAGTCTAAACAACTTAAAGTAACACCCGCTTTGTCAAGTTGAGGCGCTACAGCCCATTGTAATAGTGGCAAACGAAATACATAGCCAAGCAAAACTACACTTAGCAATACAGTACCCATAATTAAACCAACGCGCTTTAACATACTATCCTTATAAGCTTTTATTAATACCTTACAAACTATCGCAATTTTAAATCTACGCAATCAAAAAAGGCTGCACAGGCAGCCTTTTTTATTTTACAGCTAGATTATGAATCTAGCTTGTATAGGGAGTGATTGTGATCACTAGCCTACATTTTTACGTGCATTGCGGAACATACGCATCCACGGGCTATCCTCTTTCCACTCATCTGGGTGCCAAGAGTTAGCTACAGCGCGAAATACACGCTCAGGGTGCGGCATCATTACTGTTGCACGGCCATCAGTAGAAGTAATACCAGTAATGCCTTCTGGTGAACCATTCGGGTTAGCCGGGTATTGCGTTGTAGGGTTACCGTAGTTATCTACAAATTTAACCGCGACAGTGCCGCTTTCAAGCGCAACTTGAGTGGCAGCATCATTTGCAAACTCAGCATGGCCTTCACCATGAGATACAGCAATTGGCATACGCGACCCAGCCATACCACTGAAGAACACAGACGGATTCTCTTGTATTTCTACTAAGCTAAAGCGTGCTTCAAAACGCTCAGACTTATTAGTGACAAAACGAGGCCAATGCTCAGTACCTGGAATTAACTCTTTAAGCGTTGATAACATTTGGCAACCATTACACACACCTAAACTAAAGGTGTCTTCACGGTGGAAGAAATTTTGGAACTGATCGCGTGCCATATCGTTAAACAATATAGACTTAGCCCAACCTTCACCGGCGCCTAATACGTCACCGAAAGAGAAACCACCACATGCCACTAAGCCTTTAAACTGCTCAAGGGTTAAACGCCCTTCGAGGATATCGCTCATGTGTACATCAACAGCAGCAAAACCAGCACGGTTAAACGCAGCAGCCATTTCTAGGTGCGAGTTAACGCCTTGCTCACGTAAAATAGCCATTTGTGGTTTAGCACCTGTCGCAATGTATGGCGCAGCTATATCTTCGTTTAAGTCAAAGTTAAGTTTTACGTTTAAGCCTGGATCTTTTGCATCAAACTTGGCATCAAACTCTTGTTTAGCACAATCAGGATTATCACGACGTGCTTGCATTTGGTACGTTGTTTCGGCCCAAATAGTACGCAATTCAGTACGAGTATGATTAAGTACCGTTTGTTCGCCGCGGTTAAATACAATGCTATCGTCGCTATTAAGCGAGCCAATCACGTGACTAATTGCAGATACACCGTGTTGTTCAAACACTGCATTTACGGCCTCTAAGTCGCTGTTAGCCACTTGAATTACTGCACCAAGCTCTTCGTTATAAAGTGCTTCTAAGTCTGAGCCAGTTAAACCCGCTAAATCAACGGTTACACCTGTGTGCCCTGTAAATGCCATTTCAGCTACGGTAGTAAATAAACCACCGTCTGAACGGTCATGATAAGCAAGTAGTTTGCTATCTGCTACAAGTGCTTGCATAGCATTATAAAAGCCTTTAAGTAACTCAGGGCTATCTACATCAGGTGTAACATCACCAAGCTGCTTGTAAACCTGTGCAAGACTTGATGCACCCATGCGGTTTTTGCCAGCACCTAAATCAACTAAAATAAGCGATGTGTCGCCTTTATCAGTGCGTAACTGTGGCGTTACTGTTTTACGTACATCATCAACACGGCCAAAGGCTGTAATAATAAGCGATAACGGCGACGTTACTGATTGCTCAGCACTATCGTCTTCGTTTTTCCATGTCGTTTTCATCGACATAGAATCTTTACCTACAGGTATAGTTAAACCAAGTGCAGGGCAAAGCTCTTCGCCAACCGCTTTTACGGCTTCGTAAAGGCCTGCGTCTTCACCTGGGTGACCCGCTGCGGCCATCCAGTTAGCAGATAGCTTAATGTTCTCAAGGCTGCCAATGTTTGCACAGGCAATATTAGTTAACGATTCAGCCACCGCTAAACGCGCCGAAGCACCGTAATTTAATAGTGCCGCCGGAGTACGCTCCCCCAGTGACATGGCTTCACCGTGATAAGTATCGTACGTTGCCGCGGTCACTGCACAGTTAGCAACAGGGATTTGCCAAGGGCCAACCATTTGATCCCGTGCAACTAAACCGGTAACTGAGCGGTCGCCAATGGTAATTAAGAACGTTTTTTCTGCAATGGTAGGTAAGCGTAATAAGCGCTGCGCAGCATCTGCTACGTCAATAGCGTTTGCATCTATGGCAGTACCAGTTACTTGCTGAGATGTTACATTGCGGTGCATTTTAGGCGCTTTACCTAATAATACATCTAGCGGTAAATCAACAGGGCTGTTATCAAAGTGGCTGTCTGCTACGGTTAAATGACGCTCTTCTGTGGCTTCACCAATTACTGCGTACTGTGCGCGTTCGCGCTTACAAATGGCTTCAAAACGGTCAAAGTCTTCAACAGCTACAGCAAGTACATAGCGCTCTTGCGATTCATTACACCAAATTTCATGAGGTGCCATGCCTGGCTCATCGTTAGGAATATCGCGTAGTTGGAATTTACCACCACGGCCACCATCGTTTACCAGTTCAGGAAACGCATTTGATAAACCACCAGCGCCTACATCATGAATAAATGCTATTGGGTTTTCGTCGCCTAACTGCCAACATTTGTCGATGACTTCTTGACAACGACGTTCCATTTCTGGGTTTTCACGTTGAACTGAAGCAAAGTCTAAGTCTTCGTTTGATTGGCCCGATGCCATGCTTGATGCTGCACCACCGCCTAAACCAATGTTCATAGCAGGGCCGCCTAGCGCAATTAGTTTTGCGCCTACAGGAATATCGCCTTTTTGAACATGATCAGAACGAATATTTCCTAAGCCACCGGCAAGCATAATTGGTTTGTGGTAACCACGTACCTCTTCCCCATTGTGGCTTGTTACTTTTTCTTCGTACGTGCGGAAATAACCTAATAAATTAGGACGACCAAACTCATTATTAAATGCAGCACCGCCCAGTGGGCCATCCATCATAATATCAAGGGCATTGACTATACGACCAGGCTTACCAAAGTCGCTTTCCCACGGTTGATCGTAACCTGGTATACGTAAGTTAGAAACCGTAAAGCCAACTAAACCTGCTTTTGGCTTAGAACCACGCCCTGTTGCACCTTCGTCACGAATTTCACCACCTGAACCGGTAGCCGCGCCAGAGAAAGGAGCTATTGCTGTTGGATGGTTATGGGTTTCAACTTTCATTAATATTTCAATGTCTTCTTGATGATACGCATATTCACCTTGCGCATTCGGGAAGAAGCGACCCGCTTTTGAGCCTTTCATTACGGCTGCGTTATCTTTATAAGCAGACAATACATTTTCAGGGTTGTGCTCAAAAGTATTTTTGATCATTTTAAACAGCGATTTTGGCTGTTCAATGCCATCAATTGTCCAATCAGCATTAAATATTTTATGACGACAATGCTCTGAGTTTGCTTGTGCAAACATAAACAATTCTATGTCGTTAGGATTACGACCTAGCTTTTTAAAGTTCTCTACTAAGTAGTCTATTTCGTCATCGGCAAGAGCAAAACCTTGATCAACATTTGCTACAGCTAACGCTTCGCGACCACCACCTAAAATATCAACTGATGACATTTCACGAGGAGAATCATTACGGAATAACTGCGCTGCTGCTTCAAGCTCAGTGTGTGTAGCTTCGGTCATACGGTCGTGTAATAAAGCCGTTACTTGTCCAAGTTGCTCTGCACTTAGCTCACCTTCTATATAATAAGCAATACCGCGCTCTACACGGTGGACCTGTTTAAGGCCACAGTTATGCGCTATATCGGTTGCTTTAGATGCCCAAGGCGAAATGGTACCAGGGCGAGGTGTAACAAGTACTAATGTGCCAGCTGGGGTATGCTCGGCAATAGTTGGACCGTAAGTTAATAGCTTTTCAAGCTTGGTCTGCTCATCAACACTCAAAGGCGATGTTAAATCGGCAAAATGAGCATATTCGGCATATACGTTAGTGACTGGAAGTTGCGATTGCTGGCAACGCGCTAAAATTTTATTAACTCTGAACTCTGACAGTGCTGGTGCACCACGAAGGATCAACATAGATAATTTCATCCGGGGTTAGGGATTGAACGATATTTTAGGCACGCATTATAGTCCAATTAGTCATCATATTTAACTCCAAATTACGCTTTTCATAAAATTAACTTCTTACGCTTTATTTATTCTCTTCCCTACTAATAAAATAAATAGGAAAGTGACGAAATGATTAAGTTTTGTTATAACGGGTGTTAGCGTGTTAAAGGGGCACTCAATGTTCAAAGAAAAGCTAATAACAATCATTACTTTAGTTATGCTGTTGTGTGCATGTAATATGCAAGAACAGCCAACTCAACTCGCCCAAATTAAAGAGCAAAACAAAATACGTGTGGGCACGTTGGCAAGTGCGAGTAATTATTATCAAGCAGTACAAGGCGAGCAAGGCTTTGAATATGAGCTTTCTCAAGCGTTTGCCGATTACTTAGGTGTTGAACTGGAAATAGTCCCTTTTTTTAATTTATCTGATATGTTTGAGCGCTTAGAAAGTGGTGACTTAGACCTAATTGCCTCAGGCCTTACATACAATAAAACGCGCGCACAGCAATACCGCTATGGCCCTACCTACAGAACAATAAGCCAAAAATTAGTATATAAACAAGGTCGTGTTCGTCCTCGTAAATTTGACGATTTAGAAGGTAACTTTACGGTTATAGCCAAAAGCAGTCACTCTCTTACTCTACAAAAAGCGCAAAAAAACAACCCATCACTCACCTGGACCGAGAGTGAAGAGTTTGATGAAGAGGAACTACTTCAAGCTGTTATAGATGGTGAAATAGACTATACCCTAGCCGATTCGCATACATTATCGCTTTTTAGGCGCTATCATCCTAATTTAAGTATTGGCTTTTCAGTCAGCCGTAATGATCCAATAGCGTGGATACTTCGCAAGTCAAAAGATGACTCTTTATACGCCTTACTCGTGCCATTTTTTGGTGAAGTAAAACAAAACAACCAACTTTATGTACTCGAAGAAAAATATTTTGGTCATGTACGCCAGTTTAACTATGTGAATACATTAGCTTACATAGAAGCAATAAAAGAAACGCTCCCTACATATCAACCATGGTTTGAGCAATACGCAGGGGATCTTGACTGGCGTTTACTCGCAGCATTAAGTTACCAAGAGTCGATGTGGAACCCTCGCGCTAAATCCCCAACGGGGGTTCGTGGTATTATGATGCTTACACGCAGTACAGCTAAACAAGTTGGTGTAACTAATCGCCTTGAGCCAGAACAAAACATTCGTGGTGGTGCTCAGTATCTAAGTAAATTAATAACCCGTATTCCTGATAGAATACCTCAGCCAGACAGAACTTGGCTTGCTTTAGCGGCTTATAATGTTGGTTGGGGTCATGTAAATGACGCGCGTATTATCACCCAGCAACAAGGGGCAAGCCCTGATAAATGGGCCGACGTGAAAAAGCGTTTACCGTTATTGATCAAAAAACGTTATTACCGTAAAACACGCTATGGCTATGCTCGTGGTGACGTTGCAGTTCATTATGTTGATAATATTCGCAGATACTACGACGCACTGGTATGGCTTGATGAAAACAATGCAATGACAGAAGAAAATACCACTACAGAGCATAATAGCGACAGCAGTATAAAACAAAATGAATCGCCATAGCGGTTCAATGAATTAGTAGTAAATTTAGTATTTATAAAAGATTACAACTCTAAAGCAGTGAGTAACTAAAATATCTGTTTACTTGTCATGAAATGATCACTAATGTGTGATAATTGTATATCTTAACATTTTCAAAGATATGCCTTGTGCCTTTCTCACTCTCACGCATTAGGAGAACACATGCTAAAACGTAGACGCACGCAAAAATTAAAAAGAAACGTTATTTATTCAACGGCAACACGTCGTCGTATCATGTTACGTGGTTTACATAAAAAAATAATATGGCGTCGCAGAATGTTTGCAATGCAACAAATGGAAGCATCAGACACCCTACCTGTAGGCAATTGATAACGTATTTTTAAGCTTCACGAGCAGCTTTTTTGGCTGCTTTAATTTGTGCTCTTCTTCGTTTAAAAAATTCAGAAATAGTGTTTCCGCATTCATCAGCTAATACCCCTTTAACAACTTCAACTTGATGGTTAAGCCTTGGTTCTTGCAGTAAGTTCATAATAGAACCTGCTGAGCCGGTTTTTGCATCTGTGGCGCCGAAGACTAAACGCTTTATTCTGCTATGTACTAACAGACCTGCACACATTGAGCATGGCTCAAGTGTTACATATAAGGTGCAATCAATTAACCGATAGTTATTTAGCACTTTACCGGCTTCTCTCACAGCAATCATTTCAGCATGAGCTGAAGGGTCATTATCTGTAATAGAACGATTGTATCCAGCCGCTATAAGTTGATTATCTTTTACTAAAACAGCACCAACGGGAATTTCGTTAAGCAACTCTGCTTGTTTTGCATATAAAAGCGCTTGCTCCATCCAATAAGCGTCGTCAAATGGCTTGTTCATTATTTCTTCTTCAATTGCCTTTTATGCTTTAATTATACCTAGTTAAAACCCTAAAGCGTGTCATTGATTACTTTATTGCAAAAATAAAACACTATTTAGCTGTTAATAATGGCTCACTGCCGCTGATTTACGTTATAATCTCACGCTTTTTTTATTTAGCTCACAACACGGGTAGCGAATGAAATTTCCTGGACGCCGCAGGCATAAACATTATTTTCCAGTGGAAGCCAAAGATCCACTAACTAATCAACTTAACGCAACAGATAGATTACAACGTAGCTATATTACGGGTATCGATCAAATCGTTGTTGATATCGAAGCAAAAGTTGATCAAGCTTTCCTTGATGAGTTTCAACTACGCAGAGGCATGTCACAGGTTATAGACAGTGACATAACAAATTCTCTGTACGACCGTTTAAAATTAAACGACATGGTTGATTATGAGTTTGCAGGTGGAACAATTGGTAACACAATGCACAACTACTCTGTGCTTGCCGATGATCGCTCTGTTTTATTAGGTGTAATGAGCGAAAACATTAAAATAGGAAGCTACGCATATCGCTTTTTATGTAATACCTCAAGCCGTGTAGATTTAGATTATTTACAGCCTGTTGACGGACCGATTGGCCGTTGCTTTACCCTAATTGATGAAACGGGCGAACGCACCTTTGCAATCAGTGCGGGTTTAATGAATTACCTACGCCCAGAATCAATAGATAAATCGTTAATAGAAAACTCATCGGCTTTAGTCATTAGTGCATACCTTATGCGTACACAAGATGACGAAACCATGACAGATGCAACTATGCAAGCTGTTAAATATGCTAATGATGCTGGCGTTCCTGTTGTTCTAACACTAGGCACTAAGTTTTTAATAGAGCAAGATCCTGCATGGTGGGCAAACTTTGTTGAAAAGCATGTAGACATTCTTGCTATGAACGAAGAAGAAGGCTTTGCTATTACAGGATTTGAAGACCCGCTTTTAGCTGCAGACAAAGCATTAGACTGGGTGGACCTTGTTATATGTACCGCAGGTGAGAAAGGGTTATTTATGGCAGGCCACGTTGATGACAGCTTTAAACGTGAAACTGAATATCCACTACTGCCAGGCGCTATTGCAGACTTTAACCGTTATGAATTTTCACGCGCTATGCGTAAAGCTGATTGCGAAAAACCTATAAGAGCTTACAGCCACACGGCCCCTTTTATGGGCGGACCTGACTCAATCAAAAATACAAATGGTGCAGGCGATTGCGCCCTAGCTGCTGTACTACATGATTTATCAGCAAATGTTTATCACAAACTTAATGTGGCAAACTCAGCGAAGCACGATCAACAAGCCATTACATATTCATCTCTTGCACAAATTAGTAAATATGCAAACAGAGCAAGTTATGAGGTACTTGTGCAACACTCGCCGAGGTTATCGCGTGGTTTGCCTGAGCGTGAAGATTGTTTAGAGCAAGTTTATTGGGAGCAATAAGCTCCCTATACCTTTCTAAAAAATAGAAATATCGAGCTTTTTAGATAGCAGCTCTAATGCTGCTATCCCCGCGACTGAGTTACCAAACGAGTTTAATCCTGGCGAATAAACTGCAACAGTAAATTTATTCGGTAATACCGCAAGAATAGTACCTGAAACCCCTGACTTCCCGGGCATACCCACTCTATATCCAAAATCACCTGCAGCATCATACAGACCACTGGTAAATAATAATGAATTAAGCTGTTTATTTTGACGACTACTTAAAACACGCTTACCAGAGAGTTGATCAATGCCTTTATTTGCCAAAAAATTATATGCCTTAGCTAGTTCAACACAATTAAGCTCAATAGAGCAAAAATTGAAGTATGACCAAAGCACATCATCAACTTCATTCTCAAAATTACCAAATGATTTCATTAAATGTGCCATAGCAGCATTACGGTGCCTAAATTCATACTCAGAGTTAGCCACTTTTTTATCAATCACAATACCGCGGTTACCTGATAGCAACCTGAATGTTTCGAGCATAGAATGCATAGGTGCAGACAAACGGCTATAAAGCGCATCACAGGTAACAATAGCACCAGCATTTATAAATGGGTTACGCGGTATGCCTTTTTCAAATTCAAGCTGAGTAAGCGAGTTGAAAGCAGTACCTGAAGGCTCTTTACCTACTCTACTCCAAAGTTCATCACCATAACGCTGTAACGCCATAGTTAATGTCATCACTTTAGATACAGATTGAATAGTAAAGCGCTGCGAACAATCACCTGCGCAAATTATGTCACCCTCAGTAGTATATATAGCAATAGAAAACTGCTCAGGATCAACTTCAGCAAGTGCAGGAATATAATCGGCTACTTTTCCCTTAGACAATAAAGGGGCGACTTCTTGAGTGATTTCATTTAATACACGTTGGTAATCTGTAGTAGGCAATTAACACCTCAAATAGGTTTAGGTAAATGAAAATATTACCATGTCTCAGATTAAACGAGCTAGTTTAGTTGAATGAAAAATATTTATTAAATTTTGGGGATAAAAGCAGACGCTAACCTCGTTAGTGAGGCACGGGTTGACGTTTTAAGTTAGTGCGTTTACGCAAAAAACCCGTTACATTAATGTAACGGGTTTCTCTTAATTAAATCCTAGTAATGTCGTGGTGCCCACAGCGGTGGAGAGTCACATAGCAAATGGGATAATATCGTTGGCCGGGGCTCGCCTTCGAGCTGTTTTGTTTCACTACTGAGTTCGGCATGAGCTCTTGGCTATTTTACTAAACCCCAGACAGTAAAAAACCCGTCACATTACTGTAACGGGTGTCTCTTAATTAAATCCTGGTAATGTCGTGGTGCCCACAGCTGTGGAGAGTCACATAGTAAATGGGATACTATCGTTGGCTAGGGCTCGCCTTCGAGCTGTTTCGTTTCACTACTGAGTTCGGCATGGCCTCTTGGCTATTTTACTAAACCCCAGACAGCAAAAAACCCGTCACATTACTGTAACGGGTGTCTCTTAATTAAATCCTGGTAATGTCCTACTTTCACATAGCAAATGCTACACTATCATCGGCGCTGTTTCGTTTCACTACTGAGTTCGGCATGGAGTCAGGTGGGTCCAAAATGCTATTGTCACCAAGAAAATTCTTTTCAATTTTTTTATTTTTATTTAGTTTAAAGTCCTTCGACTAAATTTGAAGCCTGGTAATGTCCTACTTTCACATAGCAAATGCTACACTATCATCGGCGCTGTTTCGTTTCACTACTGAGTTCGGCATGGAGTCAGGTGGGTCCAAAACGCTATTGTCACCAAGCAAATTAGGTGCAAAGGATTAATGACAAGCACGGAGTGCTTCCTTTTCCTTTGCGCAAGGTGCCTCAATGTTAACGCTACGCGCTAAGAGTCACCTCATAAATTTGGAAAATATCTGATAA